>NZ_JBFUAY010000094.1:0-22095 GCF_056406015.1 Rhizobium sp. P1_E1
GGCCCCGCCTTGAGCAGCGCAGGCGCTGCGACCGGCACCATCCTGACATCGGCGAGATGCCCGCTCTCCGTCCTCGGCCAGGCGGTCACGCTGGCGCTGTGGCGGATGGCGATCTCGGCCTGGCCGCTGCGAAACTCGACGAGGCGCGGATCGGAGTCGATCGTCACGTCGATCTCGGGATGCAGTTCCCGAAACTCCGGCAGGCGGGAAACGAGCCAGCACGCCGCGAAGGAAGGTTCCACGCTGATCGTCACCGCCGCCATCGCCGGTCGGCTGCGGATTTCTTCCAGGCATTCGTCGATCCGGTCGAAGGATAACGTCAGAATCGCCAGCAGCTTATTGCCCGAAGCGGTCAGATGGACGCCGCGATGGCGGCGCTCGAAGAGCGCCTCGCCCAGCAACGTCTCCAGATCGCGTATCTGCCGGCTGACCGCCGCCTGCGAGATGAACAGCTCCTGCGCCGCCAGCGTGAAGTTTTCGAGACGGCCGGCGACCTCGAATGTGCGCAAAGCCGTCAATGGCAAGCGTCCACGCTTCATCCATAACCTCAAGTCATTCGAAGAGGACGATAAGCTCGTTTGAACGCGTGAGGCAAGAGGCCGCATATGATCGCATAGGAGAGATATCGATGCGCAAGCGGATATTCGAGATCATATTAGACATCGTCCGGCTGGCGACCTTCCAGCCGCGGCCGATCGAGAATCGCAAACGCCATCCCTTTCGGTTCTAAAAATTTTCAGATGCCCGCGCAGGCAGACGCTTGCTACGACACATGCGTCCGTTGTGCCTTCGAGCATGCCATGAGATGCTCCCGCACGAGGCATACCCTTGGGACAAGAGCATGCGTGACTATCTGAAAAGTAGAGATTTTCACCGACATATGCGCTCGCTGCTGGCTTTGAGATTTCGGGAGCTCGGCTGGGAATCCCAGAACGCGGGTAAGTGCAGCTTTGCCCGGGGCGGAAGGGCTTGTTGGCTACAAGTATCCCAATATTCGAACGGCATTATGGGCGCCAAATTTACGATCAACATGACAGAAGGCCCCGGCCCCGCCGGAGATACAAGAATACTTCGTCGCCTCGATGAGGCGGATCGAAGAATTGGCAAAGCTCTGGAAGAGAGCATCATTGCGCGCCTTCCCAGACCCAATCCGGACCCGGAGGTCGAAGTTTTCGGAGACAACGGCCAAACTATATTGGTCAAGCTCGGCGATCTGGCTCGAGCAAATCCACGACAATGGGAGGCTCCCTCCGACGTCTGGCTGCCTTATTTCAGCAAAAGCGATCTTGACGATTGGGCTACGTTTCTCTTGCCTCGCCTTGAGCGACTGACCGCACCTTCCTCATCGGAAAAGATCGATCCGCAATTGTGGGCTCAGCGGTTTCGCCGTCTCACGCGTCTGTTTCGCTCGAAGTAAGAGGCACTCGGCGGCCGATCGAGCCGCTCGATGACGTCTCTGTCGACGTCGTTTTTAACCGCCCACCGGTTCCAGATCGACCAGCGCCTTGATCGGCAGGTGATCGGAGGCGATGCGCGCCAGTGGCGTATCATGCGCTTCCACCTGCGAAATGATCCCCTTGCGGTTGGCGATGATGCGGTCGAGGGCCAGGAGCGGCAGGCCGGCGGGGAAACTCGGCACGGCCGGCGGCAGCGGTCCGAAGGCGGATTGGAAGGTGTTGAGTGAAGAACGGTCGCCGAGCCGCCATTCGTTGAGGTCGCCGAGCAGGATGGTCGGCATCTCGTGCCTGTCGTTGATGAGTTCGACCAGGGTGCGAGCCTGCTGGGCTCTGCTATGGCGCAGCAATCCGAAATGCGCGGCGATGATGCGCAGCACGCCGCCCTGCTCGAGCTCGATCTCGGCAACCAGCGCGCCGCGCGGCTCCAGTCCCGGCAGCTTGACCTGATGCACGTCATGCACCAGCCCCTTCTTGAAGAGCACGACGTTGCCGTGCCAGCCATGCGCCTTCGCCATGCCGGCCACCGGCACCGGGATCAGCCCCGTCTCCCGCTCCAGCCGGCCGAGATCGAGAATGCCGGTGCGTTCGCCGAAGCGCGTATCGGCCTCCTGCAGCGCGATCACGTCGGCGCCGATTTCATGGATCACCCGGCTGGTGCGCTCCGGATCGAAGCGGCGGTCGGTGCCGATGCACTTATGCACGTTGTAGGAGGCGATGAGCGTTCCCGCACTGCGCGGCCTTGCCTCGGTATAGGCTGCATCGAGCCGCTTTTTCCTGCTCCTGATCGAGGCGAGAATGCTGGCGGGAAGGCTGTCTTTTCTGGCGTGCATCGGCAGGCGCACTTGTTCCGTTGATCGAAAGGCTTCTCTCCGCAGTATAGGCAGGCAAGCCGGACTTGCCACGTCCGATCACAAAAAATCCTTCAGAGATAGGGCGACCCTAGCCATAGCACCTTCTCGAGCAGCCGCACCGCGAAGGGTCGCGCCTGCAGCCCGTCAAGTGTCACCGGCGTTGCCGTTTTCAAGGTTTCCTCGATGTGCTCGTCGATCTCGGTGGCGAAGCCCTCGTTCAGCACTTCGAGATCGACCTCGAAATTCAGCCGCAGCGAACGCGGGTCGAGATTGGAAGAGCCGACATAGGCCCAGGTGCCGTCGATCGTCAGCAGCTTCGAATGGCTGAAGCTGCCGGTGGAACGCCAGATGCGGCAATAATTCTTGAGGATCTGATCGAATTGCCCCGTCATCGCCCGGTCGACCAGCACGAGGTTGTTGACCGCAGGCACGACGATATCGACTTCGACGCCGCGCCGCGCCGCCGTCACCAGCGCGCTGATGAGTTCGCGGTCCGGCAGGAAATAGGGCGACATGATGCGGATCGATTGGCGCGCCACGGAAAAAGCGCCCATCAGCATCTTGTGGTTGGTCTCGACGCTGCGGTCCGGGCCGGAGGCGACGACACGCATCAGGATGGGATCACCGGGGCTGCGCTCTGGCGGTTCGATGCGCCAGGGCTCGTCGTTCAACAACTCCTGCGTCGAGAAGCGCCAGTCTTCGGCGGCGAGGTCAAAGAGGTCGGCCACGACAGGGCCGGTGACGCTGAAATGCGTGTCGTGAGCAAAGCTCTCGCCCGTCGCCTCCTCGCTGAAGCCCGCCCTGATGTTCATTCCGCCCGTCAGCGCAATTTTCCCGTCGACGATCAGGATCTTGCGGTGGGTGCGCAGATTGGCATAGGGCAGCCTCAAGCCCATGATGACGTTGCCGTTGAAGACGGCAACGGTGACGCCGCCTTCCCTGAGATGGCCGAGAATGCTCGGCACCGAATAACGCGCACCGACCGCGTCGATCAGCACCCGGACCTCGACACCGCGGCTGACCGCCGCAATCAGCGCATCGGCGATGCGAATGCCGACAGCATCACGGTCGAAAATATAGGTTTCGAGCAGAATGCTGCGCGTCGCCTCGTCGATGTTTGATTTCATCGCCGCATAGGCCTCGTCGCCGGTCTCCAGCACATCGATCGTATTGCCTGTCGTCAGCGGATTGCGCGTCACCCGGTCGCCCAGCGTCTGCAGCGCCGCAAAGCGGCGGCCGAACTGGCTGATCACCGTCTCGGCCTCGGCATCGAATGTCTCCAATTCGTCGAATTCGGCAGCAAGCAGCAGCGCGTCGCGCCGGACGCTCAGCGATTTGCGGCGAATGCGGTTGATGCCGGCAATCGCATAGAGCAGCGCACCGATGATCGGAGACAGAATGATGACGCCGACCCAGCCGATCGCCGCGCGCACCTCCTCCTTGGTCATGGCGGCATGGATCGCCGCCGCGGCCCCCATGGCGATCGAAACGACAAAGAGGATATGCGGCCAGTAGGTCGACAGGAGATAGAACATCGCAGGCGAATATAGCCGCGAAATGGCGACGTTCAATCACGCCGCCGCTCTCCCATGGCGCGAATTTTTTTATCGCGATCCTTTTGCCGGCCCGGGATCGATCGCGAAAAGTTCCGGAATGGGCCTGCAGATTTCGAAAACGCGCTGCCCATTCCCGAACGGGAACAATGCCGGCACAGATCGATTGATCCCACTCAGAATCTTTGCCGCGGCGCGAGCCACGGCATACAAGCCTCATTCGGGAGTTCAAGCATCGTTCGATCGATGTGTTGGATACATCGGCCCGAAGATGGCCTGAGGGAATAACCGATTAAGTGCCTAGTGCGACAGATCGCGGCGAAGCGTATCATAGAGGTGGTCAACCGCCGCACCATCAGACAACGGGTTTCGAACAATCCCGATTTCCAGGTCGTCGAGCGTTGGAAGCCCTTCGTTTTCCCCTATTATCCTCAGCGTGTCCGGCACGCTGCATAACGCCAACGCGGCCACGGAAAGCCCCGTCTGAACGATTGTCACCAGACCAAGCAGGCTGGGACTTGAATAGGTGCACCGATAGGCGCGGTCATTGTCGGCGAGAGCACGGAGAACATGGGCGCGTGCCGTACAACTCTCAAACAAGGCGACAGGTAGCGGATCAGTTTCCCAGGCCATATGCGTCAAAGACGAAACCCATACTAACCGTTCACGCCTCAATATCTCTATCGGCTGGTTCGCTTTGCGCGTCACGATTGCCAGATCGATGCGGTTTTCGCAAATGGCCAAATTGAGTTTGTCGGTCGGCTCGCAAACGAGGTCGACAACAATCTGCGGATATTCATTCGCAAACCGTCTTAGCACTTGGGGAAGCAAGGAGGCAGCGTAGTCGTCAGGAACACCGAGACGAACGCTTCCTACATCCGACTTCCCGGTGACGCTGGTCCACGCCTCGTCAGATAGCTTCAGAAGCCGGCGCGCATAGGCCAGGAGATCATTGCCGACCGTGTTAGGAATGACTGCCTTTGGCGTCCGGACAAGAAGTTGCGTCCCAAGGGATTGCTCCAATCGCTGCATCTGCATGCTGACGGCAGACTGACTGCGCCCGACGCGAGGGGCTGCTTGGGTGAAGCTCCTAGTCTCGGCGACGGCGACGAAGGTACTCAACAGTTCAAGGTCAAAGATTTTGTTCATGGCGCTATCAGCATATCGAATAACCTCCTCCAGATCTATTCGTTTGATTGGTGCCGATGCATTTGTAAAGGTGCGGCCAAACTTGATTGGAGACTTGAATGCCAGCGTCGATCGCCCGCCGATCCGCAACGATAAAACTCGCAATCGGCATGGCCATCATAGGCACCGTCGGTGCCTTCGGCGTCGAGTCCGGCCTTGACGCTGTAACCATCGTATTCTGGCGCAGCGTGTTCGGGACGGTGTTTCTGTTGGTCTGGTGCCTTATATTTGGCTACTTGCCCGATAGATCGCTTTCTCTCCGGAAGCTCACCCTCAGCGCTGCTGCCGGTTCATGCCTAGTGTTAAGCTGGGCCGCATTCTTCGCGGCCATCAGCATGACGTCGATTGCAACGACGACCATCGTCTTCCACATCCAGCCCTTTTTCGTCGTCCTGATCGGAGCGCTTTTTCTCAAGGAGCGGGTTACGCGAGATCAACTTTTGTGGATGACGGCCGCCTTTGTCGGCGTCATCTTCGCCAGTGGTCTAGGCTGGTCATCTGGATCTGTCGACCGTGTATGGATGCTCGGGATAGGCGTGACGGTATTAGGAGCGCTTTGCTATGCGATCACCGCAGTTCTTGGGAAAAAACTGGGTGAGCAAAGACCAGAAGTCACCTCGCTCTGCCAAACGGCGATGGGTGTCCTTATCTTCGCTCCGTTCGTTCACTTCGGCCAATCCATTTCGCTGCCGTCCTGGGGCTGGCTTCTCGGCATTGGCATCATTCATACGGGCATTGCGTGGGTCATCATCTACTCGGCCTATCCACAGCTCTCGACCCCCGTCATCGGCATGCTGAGTTTCATCTATCCGATTGTCGCCGTCGTCATCGACTGGGCGATCTACGACCATCCCCTTGGTCTGTCACAAGCGACCGGGATGCTTCTCATCGCGATCTCGACGCTTGGCGCGCGCCTCGGATGGCGGATCAGGATGCTGACAGGCGCGACTGCCAAAATTGGGAGAGGCTAGGCTTTGACTTTGAATTGGATACTGTCTGTGGTCGTCTTTGCCATCGCTTCATCCGGCTCGCCGGGACCGAACAACATGCTTCTGACGACAACCGGCGCAAACTACGGCTTCGCGCGTTCGTTGCCGCACGTATTTGGCACGGGCGTCGGCATCTGTATGATCTTTCTGGGACTTGGTGTGTTTGGCAACCAATTGTTGGAGAATGAGACCTTTCGGAACGTGCTGAAGTGGGGTGGCGTCGTTTATCTCGCTTGGCTCGCTTTTAAGATCGCCACGAGCCGTCCCGACGCTGCATCCCAAGGAGATGCGGATAGCGCCCAACCCCTGACCTTTATTCAGGCGATTTTCTTTCAAGCGCTCAATCCAAAAGTCTGGTTAGGTGGTGCAAGTGGCATCCTGGCTTACGGCGCGGTGTCAGAGGGGTGGAGCGCCCTGGCGATGAGCGTTGCATTCGCGCTTGTGTTCGCATCTGTCAGCATGCCCTGCGGTGCAAGCTGGGCGTTGATGGGCGCGTCGGCCCGACACGTGCTGCGTTCGAACCGCTCTTTGAGGCTATTCAACATCGCGATGGCGATCTTGCTTCTGGCCTCGCTCGTTCCGGTGGTGCTGAACTGATGGGCGTTAAAAAAATTCGATCCGCGCAGACATTTGGCTGCTCTCCTACTTTATGAGTCCAAGCCGGTATAACCGGCCATCAGCCGTTAGAAAGACTATGGAGTTAAAATGAAAACCATCGGTATAGTTGGCGGTGTCGCTTGGCCCAGCTCGATCATTTACTATCAGACCATCAATGAACTGATAGCGAAGCGAATGGGCGGAAGCGGTCGGCATTGTGCAAAGCTGGTAATGGCCCAGACAGATTTCGATGAAGTCGAACGTAGACAGGTTGAAGGCCGATGGGATTTGGTCGGAGAATTGATCGCTGAAGAGGCCAACAAGCTAAAGGCGGCCGGAGCGGATTTCTACATCGTGGCCTGTAACACGGTCCATACAGCCGCTGATGTGTTTGAGGGACGGGTTGACCTGCCGTTTATTCATATCGTCGATCCAGCAGCTGAGCAGGCACGAGCTAGCGGGTTCAAAACAGTCGGATTGCTTGGCAGCAGGTATACGATGACAGGAACGTATTTTGTTGACCGACTGAAGGATCGATATGGCCTAAAGGTGCTTGTCGCAGAAGGTGAGCATGAAGCGAATGTTCACAATGCTCTCTACGAGGAACTGACCAAAGGAGTCTTCCGGCCTGAAACGCGGGTCAAGTTCAAGGCTGCCCTGGAATCTCTAGCGAGCCGAGGCGCGGAGGTCATTATATTGGGCTGCACCGAGTTTGGGATGCTCATTAAGGCAGAAGACAGCCCGGTCCCCTTAATCGACACAACAATTGCTCACGCYGAGGCAGCAGTCGAGAAGGCACTGCAATCTGATTGAACTCAACGTCATCGTGGAGACTGAGTGGTATAGGAGCGACAGACTCCGTGGTTTAAACTCGCCCTTTACTTGTCGCGCTCGGCGCTGAAGAAAGCGTCTAATCGGATCACCGGCAAGATGGACCATCAACGTGACCGCCGATGGTCATCTTTTCAAAGTTGGGGGACTAGCGTTTTGAACATTGTCCTCGTTCCCGGCTTCATGGCGACAAAGTCTCTCTGGGATGATGTCATATCCGATCTGGAAAAAATCGGCCCAATCACACATGCCAACCTGTGCGATGGAACCTCAATACGCGACATCGCCCAGAGGGCTATTACCCACGCGCCAGAGTCGTTCGCTTTGATTGGATTCTCCATGGGCGGCTACGTGGCGAGGGAAATAGCTCGTATCGCTTCCAGCCGAGTGGAGGCGCTGGTACTCATCGCCACTTCCGCCCGCGCGGATACCCCCGAGCAGATCATTCGAAAGGCCAGTGCTTCAGAACAACTACGCGTCTCCCGTTTCGCCGGATTGAGCCGAGCGACAATTTTGCAATCGCTCCACCCAAGGAATGCGAACAACATCGCGATGGTGGAACGTGTCCGTCGCATGAGCCTTGATCTGGGCAAGGACGTTTTCATTCGCCAGGTGGCTCTGGAAAGAGAGGGCGACCTGGACAGGCTGGGCGAAATTGTCTGTCCGACGCTCGTTGTTGCCGCTGCCCAAGACAAACTGCGGAGCCTCCCGGAAGCCGAGGAGTTGCGGACCGGCATCCCGCATGCCGAACTCGTTATCGCAAAGGAATCAGGGCATATGCTGCCCATCGAAGCTCCAGGTGAGTTGACCGGATTGGTCGTGCCGTGGCTCCGCAAATTACGTGCCCAGCTAACCTAGTTAATCCGCGGCTATCGGAAGTCGCGGGCTTTAGGGAATTGGCTCGGCATAGTCTCCGGCTCCCGATTTCGTGTCAGATCTGCACAACGCGGCAGAGTTTCGGCCCCAACGAAAGGTCGATTCTCAACCCTAATATGCTGCAACGCGAAATATTCGCGGGTGCAGCGCGATTTCGCTTGAAAGAGTTCCCCTCCTCTGGAACCATCCAAGCAGTATCGCGTTCGAACGACGGCATCATGTGACTGGAGATCAGCGATGGCAGAAACTCGGGAAGAGTGGATCAAAAAACGTGCATACGCCCTCTGGGAAGAAGAGGGCTATCCGACAGGGCGAGATTCCATCCATTGGGAACAGGCACGACACGAGCGCGACACGCTCGAGGGTTCTGCTGCGTCTTCCGACGGCAAGGAAGTCAAGCCCAAGGCGAAGCGCAGCGTGACGGGCAGCAAGACGAACGGCGTCGTGACACCGGCACCGAAACGGACTGCAAGCCGCAAGACGGCGTCCTGAACACCGAAATACCGAGCACGTCGAGAAAAAAGGGCGTCGTCGCGACGCCCTTTGGTCCCCGTTTGTCATATGCCTGAATTAGTTGTGCTTTATGGAATTTCAGAGGTGGGGCTTCCATGCGGGGGTGAACAGAGGCCGGATGACGCTGCAAGCTTTGAGGCTTCCGAAAAAAGTTGAACCTTCGCCCGATAACCGGGAACAAGAAGATACGATGACTGTTTATGGCGGGACGGGGAAGCTGCCATGAACGACGGTCATACCGAAATCCTCTTTTTAGCCAGCAACCGCGCTTCGACCGCGATCGTGTGAGGGATGGAGATGTCGCTCCTCGTCATCGCCGCACTACTCTACCTCGGTCTCGCGCTCGGGTTCATCCTTGTCGTCGATAACCTCGTCGGACTGGTTTTCCGCGATCCGCGCGCGCCGGTGCAGTTCGTCTCCGTCTATATCGGCCGTGCCTTCGCCGCATCGCAGAAACTCTATCGAAAATAACAGCCCGCAGGCGCCGTCCGTAGACGGCTAAAAGTGTTGAACGCCCTGGCGCATCGAGCTTTGCGCGTGCGAAAGGACGCCCAAAGCTATGGGTTAAGGATATTTCGACCGCGCCCTTTCCCTCCTATCGGAAGCCTCTATGTTGACGGTTTGGAAGGGCTGAACCCGAGGTGGCCAACACTCCGGCGCACGGACGACAAGGAAGCGATTTTGAATGGGAAGCGTCGGGAACGGCTGGCCGAGAGGCGGCGGCGAAATCGGCGAATTGTTACGGCATCCGGCTTTCCACGCCGTCGGTCTCGGKCCGGTCGAAAGCTGGCCCGCTTCCCTCAAACATATCGCCGAAATGGTGTTGAATTCCCGCCAACCCAAATTCGTAGCCTGGGGTCCGGATCTCGCCTTTCTCTACAATGACGCCTACGTGCCTGTTTTCCCGCAGCGCCATCCCGACGCACTCGGAAGACCTTTCCGCGAGGTCTGGGCGGATATTTGGGAACAGTTCTCGCCGATCGTCGCCAGCACGCTCGACGGCAGTTCGCAGCTGTTCAAAGAGCTGCTCATCCCGATGCGCCGCGACGGCCGCACCGAGGACACCTGGTTCACCTTCTCATACACGCCGCTGCGCGACGATGACGGCACAGTCGCCGGCATCCTCTGTGCGGCCCTTGACGTCACCGACCAGGTGTCGGCCAAGCGCGGCGAAGAGACGGCGCTGGAAGAGCTGCGCGTGAAATCGGAGGCGCTTGCGGTCGTCAACCGGGCGGGAGCCGCCATCACCGCCGAGCCCAGTGTCGAACGCCTTACCCAGATTGTCGTCGATGCCGGCGTGACGCTGACCGGCGCGGAATTCGGCGCCTTCTTCTACAATGTCGACGATGGCGAGGGCGGCAGCTATATGCTCTATGCGCTATCCGGTGTCGATCGGAAGAACTTCGAGAAATTCCCGATGCCGCGCAATACCAAGGTCTTCGCGCCGACCTTCGACGGCGAAGGCATCGTGCGCTCCGACGACATCCTGCTCGACCCGCGCTACGGGCAGAATGCGCCACATACAGGCATGCCCAAGGGGCATCTGCCGGTCAGGAGCTATCTTGCCGTGCCGGTGAAATCACGCGACGGCAGCGTCATCGGCGGCTTGTTCTTCGGCCACGGCCAGCCCGGCCGTTTTTCCCAAGCGGCCGAGTCGAGCCTCGTCAGTCTCGCCGGCCAATCAGCCGTCGCGATCGACAATATCCGGCTCTTCCGTGCTGCCAAAGTCGAAATCGACCAGCGCCGCGGCATGGAAGATCAGCTGCGGAAACTCAATGAAATGCTCGAGGTCCGCGTCGCGGCCGAGATTGCCGAGCGTCAGCAGGCCGAAGCAGCACTCCAGCAATCGCAGAAGATGGAATCGATCGGCAAGCTCACCGGCGGCGTCGCCCATGATTTCAACAATCTGCTGCAAGTGATCTCAGGCAACCTGCAGCTTCTCGGCAAGGACGTGGCAGAGAGCGGCCGGGCCAAGGAACGAATTTCCAACGCACTTGCCGCCGTCGAACGCGGCTCGCGGCTGGCAAGCCAATTGCTCGCCTTTGGCCGTCGCCAACCGCTAGAACCGAAGGTCGTCAATATCGGCCGTCTCGTCACCGGCATGGACGATATGCTGCGCCGCGCGCTTGGCGAGGAGATCGAAGTTGAGACCATGGTCTCCGGCGGTCTCTGGAACAGCTTTGCCGATCCCACCCAGATCGAGAACGCACTGCTCAACCTTGCGATCAACTCCCGCGACGCGATGGATGGCGCCGGCAAGCTGACGATCGAGGTCGGCAACGCCTTCCTCGACGATTCCTACAGCCGCACCCATCCTGAAGTCACCGCCGGCCAATATGTCGTGCTAGCGGTCACCGATACCGGCTCCGGCATGATGCAGGAGGTAATAGAACAGGCATTCGAGCCCTTCTTCTCGACCAAGCCGGAAGGCAAGGGTACCGGTCTTGGCCTGTCGATGGTCTATGGCTTCGTCAAGCAGTCCGGCGGCCACGTGAAGATCTACAGCGAGATTGGCGAAGGGACGACGGTCAAGCTCTATCTGCCCCGCTCGTTCCAGAGCGAGGATCGCATCACCAATGTCGACAGTGTGCCGGCAACCGGGGGCGCGGAAACCATCCTCGTCGCCGAGGATGACGAGGGTGTGCGCACGACTGTCATCGAGATGCTGACGGATCTCGGCTACCACGTGCTGAAGGCAAAGGATGCGCAAAGCGCGCTCACCGTTATCGAAAGCGGCACCCATATCGACCTGCTCTTTACCGATGTCGTCATGCCCGGCTCATTGAGAAGCCCGGAGCTTGCGCGCATGGCGCGCGAGCGCCTGCCTGATATCGCCGTGCTCTACACATCGGGCTATACCGAAAATTCGATCGTCCATGGCGGCAGGCTCGATCCTGGTCTGGAACTGCTCTCCAAGCCCTATACGCGCGAGGAGCTCGCCCGCAAGATCCGCCACGTGCTTGCCAGCCGGACGCAACGCCGCCAGGGGGTGAGCGATGCCGCAGCGCCCGTTCCCAAACATCCCGATATCACCGGTGAAAAGTTGAAGCTGCTGCTTGTGGAAGACGACGCCTTCATCCGCATGGATACTGCCGAGATTCTCCAGGATCTCGGTTATGACGTCATCGAGGCTGATAGCGGCGAACGGGGCGTGGAAATCCTCGGACACACCATCGTCGACATCATCGTCGCCGATGTCAGCCTGCCCGGCATGTCGGGTCCGGTCTTTGCCGGCAAGGCGCGCGAGGCCTTTCCATCGGTCGGCCTGGTGTTTGCGACCGGCCACAGCAGCCTGCCGGATGCAAGCCGCCTGTCCGGCTCGGTGCTGCTGTCAAAACCGTTCAGCAGCACCGCGCTCGAACGGGCGGTGAAGACCGCCGTCCAGCAACGGCCTGTTGGCTAGAGCAATTCCAGCAAGAGTGCGCAGCAGTTTTGCGTCCGGAATTGCGTGGAAAAAAGAGATAGAGCATTTCCGTGATTCGGAGAAAAACGGAAATGCGCTAGCCGTCGAACTCGGGATATTTGCGCATCAGATCCACCTCGCTGGTGCAGCTGTCGTCGCGCGCCGCCAGTTCGATCGAGATGGTGTCGGCAGGATCGAGCCGGCCGTCGTCGTGATGACTGTCATCATCGTGATGTCTGCCATCATCGTGATAGACGGGAATGCGCGCGCCGCTCTGGCTGACCAGCACGGCATCCCGCTCGAAACCCCTCTGCAGCAGCCAGTCGCGCGGCGCCATCAGGCGGATGTCAACCTCGTAGGAGTGCCCCTTCCCTTGCTTGAGGCTGACGGTATAGGTGACCGGCGACACCTGGCCGTTCACGTCGATCGCGCCGTTTCCATCGGCTTTGACGATGTGTTTTTCCATGTTCTCGGCTCCTTCTCATGTGCAGCGCATGCAGGCTTCTCCCCTTCGAAACCTGACAAAATCGGYTTTTGTTCCCGAAGCCAGGGCTTGCAAGCCATGCCCGCGGCCGGAACTTTTGGGCGCCGTACCGGTTCAATCCCTTTGAAAACCAAAGGAGGCTGAGATGCCGAAAGGTGACAAATCCGACTATACCGATAAGCAGAAGCGCAAAGCCGAGCACATCGAGGAAAGCTACGAAGAGCGCGGCGTCTCCGAGAAGGAGGCCGAACGGCGTGCCTGGGCTACCGTCAACAAGGAAAGCGGCGGCGGCAACAAATCCGGTTCCGGCCGCGGCAAGAAGGACACGCATGAATCCTCCGAAAAGGGCGGCCGTATCGGCGGCGCGGCGTCCGCCGCACGCTCGAAGGAGGAGCGGTCCGCCTCTGCGAAGAAGGCCGCTGCGACGCGCAAGCGCAACGAACACCATACTCACCACTGATTGGAAATAGGACAGGCGGTGACTTGCTGCCCACCGCATCCGGCAAAAGGATTTTCGACATGGCCAAATCGAACAAGAAATGGTCGCAGGACGTTACCGAACACAGCGATGCGATGGACCTGAAGGAAGGCGTGTTCAAATCGGACGATCCGAAGAAGATTGCCCGTTCCGTCAAGCACTCCGCCGAAGAGAGCGATCGCCGCAAGTCGAGCCCTTATCGCGCCGCCATGTCGATGCTGACCTTCTACATCAACCGCGCTGGCGACCAGCTGACGAAAAAGCGACGCGGCACCCTTGAAAGAGCCAAGGACGAATTGCGAAAAGACTTCGGTCGTCAACCGAAGGATTGAGCATCCATGGCATACGAGCTTTATTATTGGGACGGCATTCAAGGTCGCGGCGAATTCGTGCGGTTGGCCCTGGAAGAAGCCGGCGCCGACTATATCGATATCACCCGCCAGCCCGGGCGTGGTACCAGCGCCATGATCGACGTCATGGAGAGTGAAAGCGAACCGCATATTCCTTTTGCACCACCCTTCCTGAAGGACGGCGACCTCATCATCCCGCATGTCGCCAACATATTATTTTACCTCGGTCCGAAGCTCGGCCTTGCGCCTGAGGACGAAGGCCTTCGCCACGTCATCAACGGCCTGCAGCTGACCGTCACCGATTTCGTCGCCGAAGTGCACGATACGCACCATCCGATCGACACGTCGCTCTATTACGAGGACCAGAAGCCGGAGGCAAAAGCCCGCTCAGCCGCCTTCATCCGCGAACGCATTCCGAAATTCCTCGGCTATTTCGAGCGTGTGCTGCGGCAGAACCCGAAGGGTCGCAATCATATCGTCGGCGATGCGCTGACCTATGTCGACCTCTCGCTTTTCCAGGTGATCGAGGGGCTGACCTATGCCTTTCCGAAAGCCATGGCAAACCGCAAGGCCGAATATCCCGCGCTGCTGGCTCTGCATGATGCGGTGGCGAAACGTCCGAACATTGCCCGCTATCTCGCCTCCCCCCGCCGCCTCGCCTTCAACGAGGAAGGGATTTTCAGGCATTATCCTGAGCTCGACAGCGCGGGATGAGTTAAGTGCCGTTCATTCGAGTGGCACGGCCGCATCAAAGAAATTTCCCCACGGGTCCTTCGGCCGGGTCTGCAGCCGATGCAGCACGTTGCCGAGCGTAAAGGCGGCCGGACCGCTGACCTCGTCCAAATCGGGCCAATCGAGCGGCATCGAAACCGGCGCACCCGGTCGTGCTCGCGTCGAATAGGCCGCGACCGCCGTGTTGCCGCGGCCGTTGCGGAGATAGTCGATGTAGATATGCCCGCTGCGTTTTGCCTTCGTCGCGGTTGCCAGATATTTCTCCGGCGCATCGGCCGACATGCTTTCGGCCAGCGAATGGGCGAAATCCTTCACCTCCGCCCAGCCGGCCTTCGGCGAAAGCGGTGTCACCACATGCAGCCCCTTGCCGCCTGATGTCTTGACGAAGGCCGCCAGGCCACGGGCTTCCAGCCGCGCCTTCAATTCAAGCGCTGCTGTTATGACAGCGCTCCAGGCTACGTCCTCGCTAGGATCGAGGTCCATGGTGATCATATCGGGTTTTTCCCAATTGTCGGCCGTTACACCCCAGGGATGAATTTCGAGCACGGCCGATTGCACCAGCGCCACGAGACCGTTGAAATCGGCGATGCGCAGCAGCTTTTCGCCGTCCGCATCCTGCGGGTCGGCGATCTCCTCGATATGCGGATTCATGCCCTTCCAGGCATGTTTCTGGAAGAACCGCTGTTGGCTTTTTATCCCGTCCGGCAGACGCAGCAATGCCAACGGCCGATTGACGACATAAGGCACCATGAATGGCCAGACCGCCGCGTAATAATCCGCTAGCGCCTGCTTGGTTACGCCCTCATCCGGCCAATAGAGCCGGTCTGGATGGGTCAGCGATACATCTGCTGCCGGCGGATTTCTGGGGCTCATTCTTCGATCTCGCTTGTGAGGAAATCAAGTAGCCTGTTTTCCTCGGCCCGCAAGCCCCYCAGCGGCTCGTTGCCATTCTCGATCAGCGGATGATCGTTGCTGGCGAGCGCGATGATCGCGGGATGGATATAGCTCGAGCGCGAGATCGCAGGTGTGTTGTGCAGCGCCTCGGCGGCGGCTTCTGACATCTGCTTTACCGTCGGCCGGCCGCCGCCGATAATCGTCTCGCGCGCCGCTCCGAAGGCCGCCAGCGATCCGGCCCAGGTGCGGAAGGTCTTCGCCGAAATGGRAATCCCCGATATCTCGGCCAGATAGGCGTTCAACCGGCCGGAATCGATTGGCTTCAGCGCGCCGCTTTCATCCTTCCAGACGAAGAGCTGGCGGCCGGGCAGGTCCGCTATCTCCTCCAGGATCTTCTGCAGCCTGGGATGTTTGAGACTGCGCTGGACACGCTTGCCACCCTTGGCGCGGAATTTCAGCTCTATCTGCCCGTCGACGATCTTCAGGTGGCGCTTCAGCAGCGTCGTTGCACCATAGGTGCCGTTCTCCCTGACATAGGCCTGGTTGCCGACGCGCAAATGTGCCTCGTCAAGCAGGGTCGTCAAAGCCGCAAGCACGCCGTTGACATCCTCCGCGCCGGTGTCGAGATGGCGCAACACGGTGCGGCGTATCCGAGGCAGGGCTCGGCCGAACTCGATCAGCTGATGGAATTTTCCCGCACTTCGGAAGGATTGCCATTCCTTGTGGTAGCGGTATTGTTTGCGTCCGCGCGCATCGAAGCCTGTCGCCTGCAGATGGCCGTTCTCGTAGAGGCAGATCCAGACATTTTCATAGGCCGGCGGAAGACCGAGCGCGCCGATGCGCGCCCGCTGCGATTCGTCGGCAAGCGTCGTGCCGTCGGGCATCACGTAGCTGAAGCCCTTGCCCTTCCTTCGTCTGCGGATGCCTGGTTCGGTATCGCTGACATAGACGAGACCAAGGTCGGTGATGGCTTCGGCATTCATGGTCTCTGCTACTTGCTCCTGCGGCCGAACTGGAACCAGCGGCGGCGCTCGGCTTTTGTCGCGCCCTTCGGCGGCTCGGTCTGTCCCTTCGGTGCGAAGACCGCCACGCTCTGGGCATAGACCATGACCGGATTCTCCGGCTCCTGCACCTCGAAGGCCTCCGTCTCCGTCCCCGTGTCGAGAACCCTCGACCACTGTTTCAGGCCATTCACGACAGGCAGGTGAACCTCGCAATCGCCGCCGGCATTGAGGATGAGGAAGAGGTCGTCCATCGTCTCGGTGTCTGGGGCATTCACGCTCCTCGAGACATAGACCCCGAGCACCTGCAATCCGTCGTCGTTCCAGGCCCCATCGTCCATGAAACTGCCATCCGGCTTGTACCAGGCGATCTCGATGCGGCCGTCCTCGGCAGTCTCGCCGGTCAGGAACCGCTCTTGCCGCAGCACGGGATGGGCTTTGCGGAATGCGACGGCCTGCCGGCAGAAATCGAGGAAGGGGTCGTCGAGCCCCGACCAATCCGTCCAGCCGATCTCGTTATCCTGGCAATAGGCGTTGTTATTGCCGCCCTGGCTGTTGCCCACCTCGTCACCGGCAAGGATCATCGGAACGCCCTGGGAGAGCATCAGCGTCGCCATCATGTTGCRCCGCCGCCGCGCCCGAAGGCTGTTGATGTCCTCGTTATCCGTCACTCCTTCGGCACCCATATTGTCCGAATGATTGTCTGAATGTCCGTCCCTGTTATCCTCGCCGTTCGCGTCATTGTGCTTGTCGTTGAAGGAAACCGTGTCCATCAGGGTGAAGCCGTCATGGGCCGACAGCAGATTGATCGATGAGGTCGCGCCGCGATCCGAGTGGTTGAACTGTACCGCCGAGCCGGTGATGCGCTGCGAGATCTCCGACACCATGCCGCCGTCGCCCTTCCAAAAGCGGCGCACGTCGTCACGAAACTTGTCGTTCCACTCGCGGAAGGGATGGGGAAAACCGCCAACCTGATAGCCGCCATCGCCCACGTCCCAGGGCTCGGCGATCAGTTTGACACCGGCGAGGATCGGATCCTGGCGGATGGCGCCGAAGAACAGGCCCTGCCGGTCGAATTCCATATCCTGGCGGCCGAGCGTGCTGGCAAGGTCGAAACGAAAGCCGTCGATATGCATGACGCCGACCCAATAGCGCAGGCTGTCGAGCACCATACGCATCACCATAGGATTGGCGGCATTCAGCGTATTGCCGGTGCCCGTCGTATCGAAGGTGTGGCGTGGATCATCAGGGGAGAGGATGTAGTAGCTGGCATTGTCGAGCCCGCGGAAGGAGAGCGTCGGGCCTTTTTCGCTGCCTTCGGCGGTGTGGTTGTAGACCACGTCCATGATGACTTCGATGCCGGCGGCATGGAACTTCTTCACCATGGTCTTGATCTCGGTGATCTTGTCGCCGGACATGTAGCGCGATTGCGGCGCGAAGAAGCCGAGTGTCTGGTAGCCCCAATAATTGCGTAGGTTGTTTTCCAGGAGATAGCGATCGTCGAGGAAATATTGGATGGGCAGAAGCTCGATCGCCGAGATGCCGAGCTTGACGAGATGGTCGATGATCGGATCGCTGCACATGCCGAGAAAGGTGCCGCGCAGCCGGTCTGGCACCTTCGGATGCGTCATCGTCAGGCCGCGCACATGCGCCTCATAGATGATCGTATCCGGCCAGGGACGGCGGATCGCCTCTTCACCCGCCCAATCGAAATCCGGATCCTGCACCACGCCCTTGACCGTGAAGGGTGCGCTGTCGCGCTCGTCGAAGGAAAGATCGTCTTCGCCGATCTGATAACCGAACAGCGCGTCATGCCATATCAGCTCGCCCGTGACCTGCTTGGCATAGGGGTCGAGCAGCAGCTTGTTCGAATTGAAGCGATGGCCGGCGTTGGGATCATAGGGACCATGGGCGCGATAGCCGTAGACCGTGCCTGGTCCGACGCCGGCGATATAGCCGGACCAGATATCGCCTTCGCGCTTCGGCAGCGGCAATCGCGCCACCTCCTGCTTGCCATCAGGCGAGAAGAGGCAGAGTTCCATCTGTTCTGCATGCGCTGAGAATACCGCGAAATGGGTGCCCGACCCCGTATATTCCGCCCCGAGCTCCGGCTTGAGGAAGTCGAGTTCCGAAAATGAATAGCTCATAATGCCCCGCTCGATAAAAAGACCATGCGGGAAACGTAACGGCGGCTGGAAAGTTCCCTTGGCTCGCAAGGGAAGATCTCTTGAGGAGGCGGAGATTAAGGCATCAACTGTCCGCCATTGACCTCGATAATCTGGCCGGTGATGTAACCCGACAGCGTCGGCGAGGCGAGGAAGAGATAGGCCCCGACGCAATCCTCCGATGTGCCGACGAAGCCCATCGGGATCGATTTGCGCTGCAATTCCATCTGCTCGTCATTGGTATAACGCTCATGGAAGGGTGTCGCGATAACGCCCGGCGCCACCGCGTTGACGCGTATCCTGTCGGCGACGAATTCCTTGGCATGGCCGCGGGTGATCGTCGAAACGAAGCCCTTGGACGCCGCATAAAGGATCGCACCATTGCCGCCGCCATTGCGCGCGGCGATCGAGGTGGTGTTGATGATGAAGCCACCCTGCTTCTTCAGCCAGGGATGCGCCGCACGCGTTGCCGCCAGCACCGAGCGGGCGTTGAGGTCCATGACCGCGGCATAATGCGCGTCGGTATATTCCGAAGTCGGCTTGCGCCCCAGCATGCCGCCGGCATTGTTGATGAGGCCGTCGAGATGACCGAAGGTCTTCGCCGTCTCCTCGACGACACGCTCGGTCTCGCCTTCCCTCGACACGTCGCCCTGAATCAGATGCACCGTGCCGCCGGCAGCCCGGATCTCCTCGGCAAGCTTCTCCGCCGGTTCGCGGCTGGCATTGTAATGCACACCAACCTTGGCTCCTTGAGCCGCAAAGGCGCGGGCGAGTGCCGCACCGATGCCGGTCGAGGCGCCGGTGATCAGCACAGCCTTGCCGGACAGGTCCGGCAGCTTGATGGATGCGAGCGATTGCGCAAGTTCGACCATGGCGACGATAGCCTCCCGAAAAACCAAGGACATAGGTGATGAAACGAATAGGAGAAGTATCTAGGGGAAATCGACGAAGGGCAATGCACGAAAGAGCGAGATTGCATCGCCATAGAAGCGCTACGCGGTCTGCATGCAAGCGGCCATCGTCACCGACGGCCGCCTGAGCTTGCCTGCGAGCACCGGAAGGGGTCTCGCTACGGCGCCACGCCAAAGGCCGGCTGTGGTTTCTGGTGGACGACAGGCGGGAATGCCAGCGCTATTGCCGCAGCCCCCAACCCGACCATGGCGGAGCCAATGAACAGCCAGGAATAATTGCCGAAAGTGTCGAATATCCAGCCGCCGATCAGAGGGCCGAAGGCCATGCCGAGGCTGGAGAGCATCGTTGCAGCACCGAAGACGGTGCCGATGATGCGCGGCCCGAAATATTCCCGCGCCAGCACGGCATAGAGCGGCATCACACCGCCATAGGCGCTGCCGAACACGATGGCGAGCGCATAGAATTCGCCGAGCTGGCTGACCAAGAGATAGGTGGCAAGTGCCGCCGCCTGCACCAGCAGCCCGGCGACCAGCACCGGCTTCACTCCGATCCTGTCGGCAAGGCTGCCATAGAGCAGCCGGCCGCCCAGTCCCGCCAGGCCCTCGACGCTGTAGATGCTGACGGCCGCCATAGGTGCTACGCCGCAGATCGTCGCATAGTTGACCATGTGGAAGATCGGCCCGGAATGCGCTGCGCAGCAGGCTGAGAAGGTCAGGCCAAGCACGATGAATTGCGGCGATCGAAATACTTTCGACAGCTGCGGCCGGGCGCCTTCGGCTGCGAACTCGGTTCCGGTATCGGCGGTCTCGGCAGGCGGGCGCCTGACAAGAAGCGCGGCCGGCACCAGCAGCACCCAGGCCGCGACCCCGATGATCAGCATGGCCGGCCGCCATTCATAGGCCGAGATCAGCCAGCGCGCGAAGGGTGAGATGGTCATCGGCGCGACGCCCATGCCGGCGGAGACCAGCGACACCGCAAGCCCGCGGTTTTCGTCGAACCAAGCGGTCGTCGCCGCGATCATCGGCGCAAAAAACGTGCTGGCGGCCAATCCGACGAGGATGCCGTAGGTCAGCTGGAACTGCAGCAGCGTCTCGGCGCGGCTCGCAAGGACCAGCGCCAGGCCGAGCAGCACCGACCCGATCAGCACGACGACGCGGGGGCCGAAGCGATCGCTTGCCGCACCCCAGAAGAATCCGCCGAAGCCCATGACGATGAAGTTCAGCGTCATCGCGCTCGCGATGCCGACATGCGACCAGCCGGTCGCCGTTGCAATCGGCTCCTGGAAAATCGCCAGCGAGAACATCGCGCCGAGCGCAACGCATGTCATCAGAGCGCCCACAGCGACGATGACCCAACGATAGGAAACACTCATGGCTTCATAACCTCCATGCCGACAGAGTGATCGCGACGCATGCGGCAAGCCTGCCACATTTCGCGCCTGCAATCCAAAGACGTTTGAACCGCTGCAAATTCGACAGCGCACTCACATCTTTTTTCGTCGCACTTAGAGGGTACGAAACATCACCAATGCGTCGACATAGCCCTGCGTCGGATGAAGGAACACGCCAGGGAGCCGGCCGACGATCTCGAAGCCGAGAGACTGCCACAGCGCCACCGCACGCTCATTGCTGCTGACGACGAAATTGAACTGCATCGCCCGAAAGCCCCGCAAGCGGGCATGCTCCAGGGAATGCTCGTGCATCAGGCGAGCGACGCCACGGCCGCTGGCGGCAGCGTCGGTCATGTAGCCGCAGTTGCAGACATGCCGGCCGCCGCCTGCCTGATTGGCCTTGATGTAATAGGTGCCGAGGATCACGTCATCCTCTTCGGCGACGAAGGTCTCGCGGTCCGGTCCCATCCAGTAGGCGAGCGCATCGGTCTCAGTCAGATCGCGATCGAGCGCATAGGTTTCGCCGGCGCGGATCGTCGGACCGATGATCCTCCAGATGGCGCTTTGATCGTCCTTGTCTGCGGGCCGGATCAACATGACTGGTTTCTATCGAAGGCTGATATCACGCGCAACGGGTCGAGCGCCTAGCGAACGCCGGAAGCACAGCGTTTTCAGCCGAACTCAAACCCTTTCGAGGGCGATCGCGATCCCCTGCCCGACGCCGATGCACATGGTCGACAGCGAGTATTTTCCGCCGGTCTCCAGAAGTTCGAGTGCCGCCGTGCCTGTGATGCGTGCGCCTGACATGCCAAGTGGATGGCCGAGCGCGATCGCGCCGCCATTGCGGTTCACCCGCGCGTCGTCATCGGCAATCCCGAGTGCGCGCAGCACCGCCAGCCCCTGGCTGGCGAAGGCCTCGTTGAGTTCGATCACATCGAACTGCTCCGCGGTCATGCCGAGCCGTGCCATCAGCTTGCGCGAGGCCGGGATCGGCCCGATACCCATCACCCTTGGCGGAACGGCGGCAGCCGCGCCACCGAGGATACGGGCGATCGGTGTCAGGCCATATTTTCGCGCCGCCGCTTCGGAAGCGACGATCAGCGCCGCTGCCCCGTCATTGACGCCGGAGGCATTCCCAGCCGTCACCGTGCCGCCTTCCTTCTTGAAAGGCGTGGCGAGTTTCGCCAGCGTTTCGATCGTCGTCACGCGCGGATGCTCGTCCTTGTCGACGACAACAGGATCGCCCTTGCGCTGCGGGATGGTCACCGGGGTGATCTCCTTCGCCAGCCGGCCGTTTGCCTGGGCGGCAGCCGCCTTCGCCTGGCTTCGCACCGCAAACGCATCCTGATCCTCGCGGCTGACATGATAGTCCGCGGCGACGTTTTCGCCGGTCTCCGGCATCGAATCGACACCGTACTGCTTCTTCATCAG
>NZ_JBFUAY010000095.1:0-21817 GCF_056406015.1 Rhizobium sp. P1_E1
GCCCGGTACGATGCCCTGATAGTCGACCGGCACGACGACAATCGCATTGACTTTCTGCGCTATGAAGTTGTCGATCTGATCGAGTTGCTTGCTGACGTCGTTGTTGGCGTCGGAGAAGCTCACTTCGACTGCCGGATCGGATTTCGACGCTTCGATGAAGGCGTTTTTGCGCGCCATGACGAAGACGTCCGTATCCGCCATATTGGCGTAACCGACGACGAATTTGTCCGCGGCGAATGCAGCGCCGGTGGAGATCCCGGCAAGGGATATGGCGCAGGCGAGAGCGAGTTTGGAAATGGCTTTCATTTGGTCCTCCCATAGAGTTTCAGATTCATTCCGGATGCGGGAAATCCCGCCGACAAAGAGGTGGTTCCTCAGCAGGCGCTAGCCCGCCGAAGAACATCGGTCATGCCTTCTTTTTGCTGCGGGCAGACTTCGTCCAGACATCGAGGATCACGGCGATCGCGATGATCAGACCCTTGATGATCTGCTGCCAGTACGAGCTGACATTCATGAGATTGAGCATGTTGTTGATGACGCCGATGATCAGCGATCCGATAATTGTGCCGGTAATGGTTCCGGTGCCGCCCATCAGGCTGGTGCCGCCAACGACCACCGCGGTGATCGCGTCGAACTCATAGCCGACGCCGCCGGCCGGTTGACCGGAATTGATGCGAGACATGAGGACGATGCCTGCGACGGCGCACAGAATGCCGTTGAAGATGAAAGCCTTCACGACGATGCTGTCTGGATTGATGCCGGAAGCGCGCGCGGCACGCTCATTGCCGCCTACCGCATAGACGTATCGGCCGAACTTGGTCTTGTTGAGAAGAATCCAGGAAATGACGATGACGATCGCGAGGATGAGCACGGAGATCGGTACTGGGCCAAGCGAGCCTTGCCCGATCACTTTGAAGTCGCCCAAGCCCGTCACGGGCGATCCACCCGTATAAAGGAGCACTGCGCCGCGTGCGACGGTCGTCATTGCCAATGTCATGATGAACGACGGGATGCGGAAGAAGGTGATGACGAAACCGTTTACGATGCCGGTCAGAATGCCGACTGCTACGCCCGCGACGACCGCGAGGATGACGCTGGCGGTGATGGCCATTACGCTCGCGGCGATGACCCCACAGAGCGCGAGAACAGATCCCAGCGATACGTCGATATGTCCCAGAATAATGATAAAGGTGACGCCGCATGCGAGAAGGCTAACCACCACAACCTGACGAAGGACGTTGGTCAGGTTGGCTTCCGTCAAGAACGTCGGGCTCAAAATCGACGCGAGGATGCAGATTCCGACGAAGATGAGAACCGTGCCGTACTGCCGGTAGATCTGGGAAAAGCTCATGTTTCGAGAGCCTGAAATCACCTGGCCTCCTCGTTTCACGGCCGCCTCTGCGCGTTCGATACTCATCAGTGTCCTCCCGTGGCGAGGCGCATGATGTTTTCCTGCGTGGCCTCGTTCCTTGTTAGTTCGCCGGTCACCCGGCCTTCGCTCATCACCACCACGCGGTCACTCATGCCTAGGATCTCGGGCAGTTCAGATGAGATCATGACGATCGCCAGCCCCTGACGAGCGAACTCGGTCATCAGTCTGTGAATTTCGGATTTCGACCCGACGTCGATGCCTCGTGTGGGTTCGTCGAGAATGAGCAGCTTCAGATCACCCAGCAGCCACTTGGCGAGAACGATTTTCTGTTGATTGCCGCCGCTGAGGTTTTCAACGATCATTGCCGTATCGGGCGTCTTGATCTGGAGCATCTTGATCATGCGCTGGGAAGCTGTCTCTTCCTGCCGCTCGCTGATGAAAAGGCCGGAAGCGAACTTCTTGAGGTTCGCAAGCGAGATGTTCTCGCCGACGGACCGGCAAAGCACCAGACCTTCCGCTTTGCGATCCTCTGAGACCATGGCGATGCCGTTGGCGATGGCATCCTTCGGGGACATGAGCTTTAACGGTTTTCCGTTCAGACGGATGACGCCCGCGTCCGCCGCGTCCAGGCCGAAGATCACCCGGGCGACCTCTGTCCGCCCTGCGCCGATCAGGCCGGAAAGGCCAATGATCTCGCCGGCGCGCACCTCGAAGCTGACATTTTCGAAGCTGCCGTCACGAGAGAGGTTCTCGACGGAAAGGACAATCTCGCCGATCGGCACTTCCTCTTTCGGAAAAATACTGGAGATCGTGCGGCCGACCATCTGGGAAATCAGCTTTGCGGGCTCATATTCGCTGGCCGGGGCGGCAGCGATGAACTGGCCATCACGCATCACCGTGATGTCGTCGGCGATCTGGAAGATCTCGTCCATCTTGTGTGTGATGTAGATGATCGCGACGCCTGCTGCTTTCAGGTCTGCGATCTGTCTGAAGAGCATCGCGACTTCCGTGTCGCTGATCGCCGACGTCGGTTCGTCCATAATCACCAGAGAGGCCTCGCGCGAAATCGCCTTGACGATCTCGATGAGTTGCATCGTCGCGATGGACAGGTCTCGCATCTTGGTTTGGGGGCTGTATTTCAGACCCAGCCGATCCAGGAGCGTCTGCGTATCTGAATTCATGCGATCGAAATCGACAAACCGGGACAAAATGCCTGTCCGGCCGTAAGTGGGTTCGCGGCCGAGAAAGATGTTTTCGGCGATGGTCATGTCGAGCACCGGGCTGAGTTCCTGATGGATCATCGAGATCCCTCGGTCCAGTGCGGCTGCGGCGCTTTGGTGGTCGAGCTTTTCGCCTCTGAAAAGGATTTCTCCGCCGTCGATCGCGTAGATACCGCTCAGAATCTTCATGAGCGTCGACTTGCCGGCGCCATTTTCCCCGACGAGGACATGGACGGTGCCGGGACGAACCTTCAGGCTCATGCCATCGAGCGCGAGAACACCAGGGAAGGCCTTGGTGATTGAACGCATTTCAAGAACGAAGCCGGCTCCGCTATCTATAGGCGTGCGATGGCCTTCGCCGCCTGAAAGCGGCGCCACCTTTTGCAAGGTCGCAGACATGAGAGTATTTCCTCCAAATGAGAGAGCTCTCCCAAGCCCTCCCGCCAAATTGGCTTTTGCTGAAAGATGAAATTGCGAAAATTCCGCCAGCTGTCAACGAAGCTGTGGATTTTTCTCCCAAAACCTCTCATAAATAGCGTCAGATTATGAGAGGCTTATTATGTCACGCCCAACGATCCCCGACTTGGCAAAAGCCGCGAATGTAAGCATTTCAACAGTCGACCGCGTGTTGAACGGTCGCGACCCCGTGCGCCCACAGACGGCGGAGCGGGTTCTTAACGCCGCCCGCCAGATTGGTTTCCATGGCGTGACGGCCATCGCCCGGCGACTCGAGCACGACAAGCCGGTGATCAAATTTGGCTTTCTTCTCAAGCAGTCTCACCGCAAGCTTTATCAAATGTGGGGCGATGTTCTCGTCGCGGCGACCGAAGCATTTCCCGACGCCCATGGAAGGGCCATCGTTAGATTCATGGACGATCTTGCGCCCGACAAGGCTGCCGAGGCGATCTACGCTCTCAGTCGCGAAGCCGACGTCATTGGAATGATCACCTCCGACCACCCGCAGGTGAACCACGCCGTCGATGGTCTTGCAGCAGAGAACATTCCGGTCGTGACCATGATTTCCGATATTTCCACTGCCTCCCGCGCAGCCTATGTCGGCAACGACTGCGTCAAAAAGGGCCGCACGGCCGCGTGGTTCATAGCCGGGCTGAATGGCAATGGCGGCAAGGTTTCCGTCTTCGTCGGAAATCACCGATATCTTGCGCAAGAACTAAACGAAATGGGGTTTCGATCATACTTCCGGGAGAGCGCGCCGGGCTTTCAGATGCTGGAGACGGTTGCAACCCTTGAAGAGCCCGAAATTGCTTATGAGGCCACGCGTCACCTTCTACAGACCGAACCAAATTGGGTCGGGCTTTACGTTGCCGGCGGCGGCATCACCGGTGTGATGCGAGCTCTGCGGGAGGATGGTGGACCGGCAGCCAAACGCCTTGTGGTCATAGCACACGAGCTCACGAATGAAACAAAAGCCGGTCTTGCTGAAGGATTGATCAAGGTCGTCCTATCTCACCCGGCAAAGCAGTTGGGGGAGACCTTGGTGCGCGCAATGGCGCAAGCTCTCGATACCGACCGATCACCGACCGTGTCGCAGCACATTGTACCCTTCGACTTCTACACAGCGACTAATATCTAAGAAAACTGCCTGGTGATACGTTGGCGGCCGTTGTGACATCGCCCCCTGGCCTTTTCTCAATACTCTGCGGGCACCTCATATACTTCTGCAGCTGGATCCTCGAGGAATGAGCGCACCGTCGGTGGTAGCTGGCGCGACGATAGCGGGACAGGTCCACAGCGCGCAAGTAGTTCACGCAAGTCTGGCTCGGTGCCGACATGCCGCCAGATCATCCGCGAGGCATAGGGGAGGTTTTCCCTTCGCCACGAAATTCCCATCGTCGTCCCACGTAGATAGACGCGCTGATACTCGTCGAATGGCAGGAGGATAGTCTGCGACATCATGGCGTTCGGTCCGACGACACGCTGCGTGATGAAGATCCGGTTCCGATAGAAGGCCGCCAAGCCGAGATATTTCGAAAACTGTTGAATGCCGCTTCCGAGGTCTCGAAGCCGCTCCATCGATTTGGCCTGCACCAATCCACCCTGCTCGATGAGGCGGCTGCACGAACAGACAACCATCCCGGGCCAGGATGGCGAACGATAATAGGTCTGAAAATAACCGATATGACGCCTGAGCGCGGCTAGGTTTCCGGGAAACGCTTTGAGAAGCTCTGAACCTCCGTTGCTACCGAGGACGGGTTTGTGAAGTCGCTCGCGAAACTGCTTGGGAGCGAGGCCAAAGTCGGCTGCATCAAGATCGAAATAGTTGGCGATGCGAGCCAGATTATGGGCGGAAGGCCTCGTCTGGCCGTTGATGTATCGATTGAATTGTTGCCGGTTGATATCGATTGCACGGCACAGATGCGAAATTGAACGTTGCGTTGCGCAGGCGATTTTGAGGTTCTCGACCAGGTGAGGCATCCGTAACTCCGTCTTCTCGTGAACTAGCGTAAACTCGCTTAAGGATGCGTCAAGTCGCGAAATTGCGTGAGCCGACCCAGCCTCTACGTTCCCACTTACAAATGAAAAAGAGGGGACCGTTATGACGCATCAAAAGGATCGATCTTCGCAGCCGAGAATCGGCCGCCGCCACTTCCTCGGCGGTGCCGTCGCGCTCGGCGCCTTGCCGGCCCTCGCCTCGGGCCTCCTGATGCCGCGTGACGCACGGGGGCAGGAAGCCAAGCGTGGCGGCCATCTGAAGCTTGGCCTTAAGGGCGGCGCCACCAGCGACGCGCTCGACCCGGCAACATACAGTGCCTCGGTACTGTTCGTCATTGGCCGCCTCTGGGGCGACACACTTGTCGAATCCGACCCCAAGACTGGCGCACCCCTGCCCTCGCTGGCAACTTCCTGGACGCCGTCGACGGATGCTTCCATCTGGACCTTCAAGATCAGGAACGATGTACGGTTTCACGACGGCAGCAAGATGACCGTCGCCGACATTGTCGCGACGCTGAAGCGGCACGCGGACAAAAACTCGCAGTCGGGCGCTCTTGGGCTCATGGCGTCAATTGCAAGCATTGAAGAAAAGGCGGGCGACCTTGTCCTGACGCTTTCGGAAGGCAATGCGGATCTGCCTCTCCTTCTCACCGACTACCACCTGATTATCCAACCCAAGGGCGGCGTCGAAAATCCGGCAGCAGCAGTCGGCACCGGTCCTTACATTCTGAAAAGCTTCGAACCCGGGGTCCGCGCCACATTCGAGAAAAACCCAAAGGATTGGCGCTCCGACCGCGGCTTTGTCGACAGCGTCGAAATACTCGTCATCAACGACAACACCGCGCGCGTTGCGGCGCTTGCCTCCGGCCAGGTCCATTTCGTCAACAGCATCGACCCGAAGACAGTTCCCATGCTGCAGCGGGCACCGACTGTGAGTATCATCCGGAATGCAGGCAAGGGCTTCTACTGCTTCCTGATGCATTGCGACACGGCGCCCTTCGACAACAGCGACCTTCGTCTCGCGTTGAAATATGCCATCGATCGTCAGTCGATCCTGGACAAGGTTCTCGCCGGCTATGGAACGATCGGCAACGACTATCCGGTCAACTCCAACTACCCCCTGGCGCCGACCGATATCGAGCAACGGCCCTATGATCCCGACAAGGCCGCCTTCTACTTCAAGAAATCGGGTCTCGACCGTCCAATTCTGTTGCGCACCTCCGACGCAGCCTTCCCGGGCGCCGTGGATGCGGCGATCCTGTTCCAGCAAAGCGCGCGCAAGTCCGGGATCACGATCGACGTGAAGCGCGAACCGGAAGACGGCTACTGGACTAATGTCTGGAACAAGCAGCCCTTCTGCGCCTCCTTCTGGGGCGGTCGCCCGACACAGGATTCGCGCTATTCCACCTCCTATCTATCGACCGCCGAATGGAACGACACGCATTTCAAGCAGCCTGACTTCGACAAGTTGGTATTGCAGGCGCGGTCTGAGCTCGATGAAGCCAAGCGCAAGGTGCTTTATCGACAGCTGGCTTTGATGGTGCGAGACGATGGCGGTCTGATCCTGCCCGTCTTCAACGACAACATCATGGCCTCTTCGAAGACGCTGAAGGGCTATGTCGACGACATCGGCAACGATATGTCGAACGGCTACGTCGCGACGCGTGTCTGGCTGGACGCCTGATGCCCGAAGCCGGGCGAATAGGGCGCGCGCGGATTCTAACCAATCTGTCCCGCATTGGCGGAAATTGATCTTCACTCTGGCAGTGCATAGCGCGTCAGCAGAGCCTCGCCCTCTTCGATGGCGATCTCGATCACYTCGTTCACCAGATCCGGAGATCCGGCGAGTTCCCGCAGAACGAGCGTGAACAATTCCCGCTGCTGCATCGGCAGAACCTGCGGCACGATGATCACCAAGCCAGCATGCAGATCCTCTCGCGCATGGAGTTTCCTGAAGTCGCGGGCATTGTTCGTCACGAAGGTAAAATCTTCCGCGACGATCCGAGGCATCAGATCCCAATCGGTCTCGCCGCTCAGGCCCAGCCAATTGACGTGGAAGCAATCGTGGCCGTGATGTTGAGCCACGGCCACGAGCGATGTGTGCAAGCATTCATCGACGAGAAACTTCACGTAGCCGTGCCCGAGGGCTTTTCGGTACCGGCCTTTCCGAGAGGCAAGCGCTTCACCGACTTCACTTTCAGTCCCTGCTCCGACAACTTTCGTGGCCGCCCACGGGCAGGATGAGCCGCTACCCAGATTTCGGCGAGGTCCACCATGCGCGCAGTGAGAGCCGGATAGCCCTCGACGATCTCGTCCGTGGGAGCGCCTTGCAATTTCATCGCAGCGATTGTTCGGACAGGAACGCGCGTTCCTTTGAAGACCGGCTCACCGCCAACCACACCTTTCACGCTGTGGATGATCTTGTCCGCTTCCCTGAGCGCTTCGCCACGCGCGGCCAAGCGCTCCCTCGCTCTCGCGACGTCGACGATCAGATAGTCGTCTGCTCTGACCGTGTCGGCTTCAGGATTTTCGTCGATGGCGGCAAAGAGGCGCTTCCGGCGCTCGGCGGAAAGGATTGAGCCGACGCCGAACCAGAGTTTCAGGCGCAGCAGATCGTCGTCAGTGATCGCTCGGCTTCGGTGGCCGGTAGAGGGGCTTCCAATGATTCGTTTGTCGATCGCGTTGTGTACCGACTTAATGCCGATCTCACTCACGGCAGCCGCCTCAGTGGGTGTGTATTCGCGAAGTCCTGCAGCCATAATTAATATTCTCCTTCGAAAGAATATATATGATTCACGGGTAATTCGCAATGTGGCTGCTCAACGACATCGATCCGCAGACTTGGCTTGCTGACGTCCTGGCCCGCATCGCCGACACGCCAATCAGTAAGCTGGTGCAATTGCTTCCGTGGAATTGGCAGCTACACGGACTGAACGCTCAAGCAGCCTAATCTGCGGCCTTCACCGGATGCTTACGATAAATCCGATCCATCGAAACAGAATCTCACCATGCACATATGCTGCCCGAGTTGCTTTGTGCATTCCATTAGCGACTTCCAATAAATACTGACAGATTTCACTGGAAATCAACGACCCGGTYTACTGGACAATGAGGTTTGAAAAATCCAACGWGAAGCGTTTCTGCTGAAGAACGGCGTTCATGATGGCAGACGCCAGAGGGAAATAAGCGAGCGGATCTTCATCGGTATGTTGCTTCTCAAGCGCCATATTCGCCAGAACCCGCGCTGTATCCACACCTTCGACCGTTTCGCCAAACAGTTCGCTCGACAACATTTCAACGACTGTGCGGCCAGTTCCCAATCCCTGGCGGAGGCGGCTGTTACGCCCTCCGCCAACAGTGACGTGCAGATCGCCCAGTCCGGCCAGCCCGAATGCCGTTGTGGTTTGCCCGCCCAGGGTGCAGGATGGGGATAACGGCAGTGGTGCCACCTTCAGCTATGGCTGGTGAGGCGGTTCACAACAGTCCAAAAAGGCGATGTCACGTCGTTTCGGCAGCGCATGTTCGCCGCTTTCCCCGAGGCGACCCCAATGGTGATCACCTACACAATCGCGTCGAACATCCGGACATCTTTTTGGCCGTTGCCTCAGAGGAAGTCGCGCACAACACTGGCACCGCCCCCAATCCTGACCGGCTTTCCATCAGCTATGGCAACAGCCTGCCGGAGTGGCTCGGCCGGGGTCGTGTTGATGAAATGGGATGTTGTCCCGCCTGCCGCGCAGACGATCATCGACGTCCAGATCGAGAAGATTCAGAAGATGTCGAAATAGGTCGAAGCAAGCGAGCGCTAGTGACCTGATCGGCTACGGTAGCCGCCACGCGGTCGCGCAGCTCCCGCTCTCACTCGGCGGTCCTCAGGTATCGATGTGGGAACTAGGCGTAGATTTTATCACCAAATGGTGCTAGTTAAAGCGCCTGAACAGGATAAGAAACGATGCGATCGACTATCAATCTAGACGACACTCTCATGGAAAGGGCCAGGTCCCTGACCGGCACAAAAGAAACCGCTGCTATAGTCCGCCAGGCGTTGGAGACGCTTGTTCGAGTAGAGTCCGGAAAACGCCTCATCGCGCTCGGCGGAACTATGCCCGATGCAGAGGCAGCTCCACGTCGCCGGAGCGCAGCTGCCAAGTGATACTGGCAGACACTTCTATATGGATCGATCATTTCCGCCATGTTGATGCGGAACTTCGGACGATCATTGAGGACGATCGTCTACTCTGCCATCCGGCTGTAGTTGGCGAACTGGCGCTTGGCAGCCTTCGAGATCGCGGGCGCGTGATAGCGTTTCTGGCAGCCCAGCGCCAAGCGTTCGTCGCAACGCATGACGAAGTGATGACAATGATTGATCGTCACGGCATTTTCAGTATGGGCATCGGCTATACAGATGCCCACTTGCTCGCCTCGATACTGCTTGATCGGCGAGCGGCGTTATGGACCAGGGACAAGCGTCTTCAGGCGGCGGCCAAAAAGGCAGGCGCTTCATTGCATAAGCCGGCCAATGCTCGCAACTAAACACCTAAATAGTTCTGCCGATCTTTCGCATTTTTCCGATCGTTCGCCTTGAGCAGGTTCGAACCGGAGACCCGTGGTTCGCGCACAGATTTGAGAATGCGTTTTCAATCGTTTTCGCCGGTGAACAGGTTGGCGCAATGGTGCGTCCTTTCGGTATCAACCTTGAGAAGGCCGGCCACCTGCTTTATATGATGCGTGATGAGGCGGATATGAGAACGACCTTGGCAATCGACGACGATGTCCTGATCGCCGCAAAGGCGATGGCAACCCAGCAGCACCGGAGCGTCGGCGAGGTCATTTTTGAGCTGGCGAGACGTTCTCTGCGCCGACCGCCCAGCAGCCGCGAGCGCAATGGCATTCCTCTCCTGTCAGCTCGGCCGGATGCGCCGCCAGTGACGCTCGAAATCGTGAACGCCTTGCGTGACGAACTGCAGTGACTTTCCTGCTCGACGTCAATGTGCTGATTGCCTTAATCGATCCGGGCCATGTAGCCCATGATGATGCGCACGAATGGTTCGCGGCGATGGGTCAGACCGCGTGGGCTACCTGCCCCATTACCGAAAATGGTGTCATCCGGATTGTCGGCAACCCCAAATATCCCAACTCTCCCGGTTCACCGTCACTCGTGATGGAGATCGTCCGCAAATTGCGGTCGCTCCCCGGTCACAGTTTTTGGCCGGACGATGTGAGCCCTGTCGGGTCAGGTGATATYGCTGCCACGAAAATTCTAACATCGGGGCAGGTAACTGTTTCATTCAGTTTTGTAACGGCTTCTTCCGTGCGTTGGGTTCGCAGGCGTTCCACCTGCTCCTTGGCTTCCGCGATTTGCGAGCCGGTTGTTGCCTGTTCAGAGGCGATGGCAGCGCTTGCCCCAACAGATCGGCGTCGATGCCCAGAAGCTCCGTGTAATCTGATCGATTGATCAGCCCCCGTTCGACCGGCGACTGCTTGCCTTGCAGCTCGTCCTTTACGACCTCGGCCTGCTTCTGAACTGCAGCTTCCTGCTCGCGTAAGCCAGATAAGGTTTGATCTAGCTGTTCAAGGCGCCATTTGAGAATGGTCTGTTCCGACCGGAAACGGGCCATGCGGGCGTTGAATTCCTTCTCTTCCTCCAGGATGAGCTCGCTTCATTAAATAATCGACATTCGCCTTGAACAGGATCGACCCGGCGTTGGCTAATCGTGAAGCACCTGATAGGACCGCCGAGTATGAGGTCTTGGCACCATCTTCAGAGAGCCTCGGACCGGATCGGAGAGCTTTGATGGGCTGGAAAACACCGAAGATCGAATACGTGAATGGCTATAAGATCGTTGAAGTTGAAGGGCCCAGCTTCAAAGTCTACGATGGCGACCGTCAGCTCGGGGACGATTTCCCCTACCCCGGCGAAGCTGCTGCTTACGCAACCTCGTTGCCAAAACGGGATCATCCACGCAGCTAGGCGAGAAGCCGCGGAAGATCATTGAAAACCCTTTATGGCAGCCTTAACGAATGTGGAACAGGATTTGACCAGCTCCCAACTTTCTCCGCCGCTGGAACTGCTTGGGTGGTCAGAATTCTTCGCGGACCAGGTCCAGCCCAGCGAAGCTGACTTGATCCCCAGACGCATTGCTTCCGTTCACCGGGCACGCATCGAGGCAATCGATGTCACCGGGCCGGTCGGACTGGAATTTCCAGCCAATACCAATACTGGTGACTACGCGGTCGGCGACTGGGTTCTTGCCGATCCACTGACCGACATGCTCATCAGACGTCTCGACCGAAAAAGCGTCTTTCAGCGACGACCGGAAGGCGGGCGTGGCCAGCAACTTGTTGCCGCCAACGTCGACACCCTGTTGATCGTGACCTCGTGCAATGCCGATTTTAATCTTGCTCGGCTGGAACGTTACCTGATCATGGCCAACCAGGCCGGGAGCAATCCGGTGATTGTGCTGACAAAGGCCGACACCGCGGAAGATGCCGGCATGTTCCAGGCGCAAGCCGAGGCTTTGCAGCGTGACCTGCCTGTCATTGCCTTGAATGGGCGCTCCGCGGACGCAGTTTCCCTGTTGAGGCACTGGTGCGGCATCGGCCAAACAGTTGCGTTGGTGGGGTCTTCTGGTGTCGGAAAATCAACACTGGTGAACACCATGACCGGGCCTGAATCTGACACAAAGCAAAAGACAGGCACCATCCGCGAATATGACGCGCAGGGCCGACACACAACCACCGCACGATCCCTGCATGCAATTTCAGGCGGCGGCTGGGTCATCGATACCCCGGGAATAAGGACGCTTTACGTGAGTGATGTTACCGACGGTATCGACACCCTCTTTGCTGAAATAACCGAACTGGCGCCGCTTTGCCGCTTTCGCGACTGCACCCATGCCCATGAACCGGGGTGCGCCGTTCAGGCAGCTGTCGCAAGCGGTGCCCTGGTCGCCGATCGCCTGGAACGCTGGCGGAACCTGCTTACAGAAAATCGCGACCGGACACCGGTCGTGAGCGGACCCCGCGGCAACAAGATCGTCCGCAAGAAGAAATATTGAAAGTGTTGAACGTTTGCGACGGTGCTCATCGGCGTCAGCCACGATCCGCCACCTGAATTGGCTGGGCTGGGGATAGCGTCAGCGCTCAATGATTGGGATTGCGGTCAAGAAGAAGACCCTGCAAACGGCCGCTCCCCGCTTGTGCGGGATATGTCTTTGAACAAACGAGATGCGGACGTGCTTTCTCTAGCTGTCCCGCTCGTGCAAATCGCCTTGGGCCTCGAACTCTCGGCACCATATTTGTCTTCGGCTCTTCGAATCAAATCAACAGCTTGGCTGTCGAAGCTGAAGACAGCCTATACTCCAAGCGGAAGTTCAATTTCTTCGCGGTTTCTTTTTGCGCCCTCGATCAGGACCGTGTTGAATCGCTCGGCATCTTGTGCCGGCAGCATTCCCGCCCCGGTTCGAATACCTTCTTGCCAGGCAGGCCCGCGCTCCCATGCTTCGTTGTAGACGAGCGCCAAGTCGGCAGATCGCCTTGTCTGCTGCAGGGCTTCAAAGAGCAGCGCAGCTTGACGAACGTCCTTTTCTCGCTTCGCCAGTCCCTGCCGGTCAGTGTGTCGGCGGCTGGCGACTATGAGCTTGTGGACCGCATACCGGGACGGATCAGGGACGACGACTGAGACACCGCTTCGGTGGAGCAGCATTGTCCTGACGGGTTCCCTTATGAGGAAGTCGAGAAAGCGTAGTGGATCCGCGCTGGCGCCACCAAGGGCGGGCATCTTCGCCGGCTGGTCGATGTAGTCATCAGAACCACGGTTCGACGTCAGGAACTCAACCCTGTAGCCGTTGGCGTTCTGAAACGCCGACGAGGCCGCGGACCCCGATCGATGTGGAACTGGCCGGAAGCTGGGGTCGACGCCCTGCAGCAGCTCAACGATCGGAGGCAGACTGTCTTCAACCTCGCGACTGATGGCGTGGTCCTGGGCGATGTCCGCATCGCCGGTCAGGATCGCAGCCATGGGGAGGCGGACGCCCAGCAGTCCTGCATAGCATTGAAAGGCCACCGTGCCGATGAGAACACCTCGGAGCCGAAAGAGACCGCCATCGGCAAGAGCCTCGACGATGTCGCCCGACATGGCATCAGGGGCGATCATCCCGCCTTCGCGGGTCAGGGTATTTACCAAGCGCCTGCGAGCGCGTAGATCGTCCTTGTCCCGCTTATGATCAGCTACGCGCCGCGCGATATCCGGATCTTCAGCAGAACCGACATAACGACGTTTCGTACCACCATGTCCATCTGGGATGTCGAAGTACCAGTACTTGCGCCCCTTGATGTTCGCCGGAGTGAACCGACCCTCTGGAGGGAAATCGGCCGTCCAGGCGGCGTCGAGCGAGCGCTGACCGAGCTCGGCGAGCATCGTCTGATACATGAGGTCGATGGACTTCATAAGTTCGACTCCGGCGTTATACTGTTTTTCAAAAACAGTATAACCGCCGAGAGGATAGGTCGCAAGATAGGATGCTTGCCTTCGCGCAGGGCGCCAACAATCTCCGCAGCAAAGCGCGAGCGCTCTTTAATCGTCGGCCCGTCATACCGGTCGCAAGGCGCTCCCACGGAGGAGATCGTCGAGGGCTATCCGGCTCTCACTGCGCGCATGGTGGACCTGGCCGAAATCTGGGCAGCGGCTCATCCTGCCCGTGGGCGGCCACGAAAATTGTCGGAGCAGGGACTGAAAGTGAAGTCGGTGAAGCGATTGCCTCTCGGAAAGGCCGCCACCGAAAAGCCCTCGGGCACGGCTACGTGAAGTTTCTCGTCGATGAATGCTTGCACACATCGCTCGTGGTTCTGCCGATGCAGCAGCGGATCTGCCGGGGGCGAGCCTCCAGGTCGTTTGCGACATGGATGCRGATCGCGCCCGCAAGGTGGCGGACGCCTACRGCGCTCACGACGTCGACTCAGACCCGACCGGGTGTCCGCYCGTCYGGACGTGGACGCAGTTATCATCGCAAGCCCCGATTTCACGCACGCGCCCTTGTCGCTGTCCTGCATAAGAGCCGGCAAACGGGCTCTCTGCGAAAAGCCGCTGTCGCAATCTTCGAAAGAATGCTTGGAGATCATGCAGGCGGAAGAAGCCGCGGGAAAGAAGTTCATAATGCTCGGCTTCATGCGCCGCTTCGATCAATCCTATGTGGAGATGAAGCAGGCTCTGGAGCACGGTGCGATTGGCCGCGCCCTGATGATGCACAACTTTCATCGTAATGTCGCGACGCCCGCGTCGGACTTCACCGGAGCGATGGCAATCACCAATTCCGCCCCGCACGAGTTCGATGTCGTCCGACATGTTCTCGACACCGAATACGTATCGATCTCCGCCTTCCAGCCGAAGCGCTCCGACGCGCTGGTCGCACCGGTTTATATGGTGCTCGAAACCGCCGATGATCAACTCGTGAATATCGAGATCAACAATAACGCGGCCTACGGATACGACGTGYGCGCGGAACTGGTGGGCGAGAAGGCGACCATCGCCATGAACGCCGTCAACTACACCCGCGTCGACCGGGAGCTCGGCCAGAGCACAAGCTACGAAGCGGATTGGCGCGGCCGCTATGCCGAAGCCTATCGCCGCCAGAACCGCGCTTTCATTCGGTTCGTCGAGACCGGAGTGTTCCCGCACATCGCGTCGAGCAGTTGGGACGGATACTGCGCCGCAAGGGTCGCCGAAGCCGGCGTCACGGCCTTGAACGACGGCTGCAAGGTTCCCGTCGAAATGATTTCCAAACCGGAGTTTTACGCATGAAGCTTGGATTCGTATCAGACAGCCTCGGCGGCCTGCCCTTCGAGGCAATGCTGGATCACGCGCAAAGGCTGGGCGTCTCCGGCGTCGAGGTCAACACCTGTGGCTGGTYGACGGCGCYGCATTTCGATCTATCGACGATCCTGCGGGACAAGAACGCGCAGAAGTCATTCCTCAGAGCTTTCGCCGACCGGGAACTTGAAGTGGTAGGCTTGAACGCCAACGGAAATCCCCTGCATCCGACCGATCATGGCCAGGGGCAGGGTCTTGAGGATACGATCCGCGCAGCCGGCGAGCTGGGTATCAAGACCGTCTGCGCGATGTCGGGACTTCCAGCCGGGAATGCCGCCGACACCATGCCGAACTGGGTGGTCTCCTCATGGCCGCCGGAAACGCAGGCTATCCTTCGCTACCAGTGGGAGGAGAAGCTCCTCCCGTACTGGACCAGGATCGTGGCACTAGCGAGAGAGCACGGCGTGGAACGCATTGCGCTGGAACTGCATGGCAATCAGTGCGTCTATAACGTCCCTTCGTTGCTGAAGCTTCGCGAAGCCGTTGGCCCGGTCGTCGGAGCAAACCTGGACCCGTCGCATCTCTTCTGGATGGGTGCCGATCCTCTTGTCGCCGCAGAAGCGCTCGGCGGAGCCGTATACCACGTTCATGCCAAAGATACCCTCCTCAACACTCCGAAGCAGGCCGTCACCAGCCTTTTGGAGAACGGCAGCCTAATGGATATCCCGGCGCGTAGCTGGTCCTATATAACGCTGGGATTTGGCCACGGCGAAGAATGGTGGCGGCAGTTCTGCTACAGGCTGAAGATGGCCGGTTACGATGGCTGGCTCTCGATAGAGCATGAGGATGTGCTTCTGAACAGCCTTGAAGGACTGGAGAAGTCCGTCGCTCTGTTGCAGGGCGTGATGCCGGTCGCAGCCAGCGATTTCAAGCCGCAGGCGATCTAGTCGGAGCGAAACACGCCCGACTGCACTTCGCATATCTTATGTGTGGCGCCGCCTCTGTGCGGGCTTCGGCTGAGTTGCGTGAAGTCAGCTCTTTTGAAAGTGAGCGCAATGCTACAGGATCGGAACTCTCCTCCTCCCTCAACACTGCAGGAGCTGAAGCGCCTGATCGCCAGCCGGCAGCTGGTATTTCCCGTCGGTCTCGAACGGGTCGCAAGGGAGATCCTGGAAAGGCCGGAAATAACGGCCTTTGAAAGTGCTGCCGCGGTGGCGCGCAGGTGCCGCGTTTCTCCAACAACGGTCCATCGGCTTGTCCGGCACATTGGATTCCAAAGTTTCGGCGAGCTTCGTGTGATAATAAGAGAAGATATCTGCCGCACTGCCGCTAGTCATCGCTGAAGATCCGCGATTTCTGCGGCCCCATCGGCGGTGATCGGCGGAGTTTCCTGGCGAACTTTACGACAAGGAGATCGACGAAGCACGGAATGCAGCTAGAAATGGCGACGCGCGGGCCATAAAGGCCCTGAAGCTAATGTTCGATAAGATGAAGTTTCCCAAGGTGGCAATTTTCGTATTTGCGCGCAAAGGTGATCGGGAGAATGCGGAGCCTTTATGGGCAGCATCCGGACTCTAGGGACGCCTGCGGATGCCATTCGCGAAGTCTCTTGGGGCGGAAACTGCGGAAGATGAAAACGGATGCTGTCGAGGAGACCGCTTGCTTTTGTAAGCTATCGGATCCGCAGGCGATGTCATTGCACAATCCGTACGAATGCTTTCGAGATCCTGCCAATCGGTCTTTGCGGGTAGGTGCATGCAACCCGGCGATTCCGTCAGGTGAGTTCTTACTTCATGCTGTTCTGAAATCGGCAGGACGCTCCATCCGCCAGCACCCCTTCTATTTTTTTCCGCGCCGGGGTGAGAGATCGAGGACAGATGGGGGCTGCAAGAACGCATCGCGCTTTCGAGAAGTACTGACAGATCACGGTCCTCCGCCGGCGGTGGGAAGAAACAGCAGAATGCCCGGATCAATTGAGTTCCGGGCATCCATAATCAGGTTAGGCTGTCAAGCTGCCTCACGGAAACCGATGATGGCCTTGGTCTCAAGGAATTCAGCGATCGCCATCGGACCCCATTCACGTCCGTTGCCGGACTGCTTGTAGCCGCCGAAGGGCGCAGCCAGATCAAGATTAACATTGTTCAGGTAGACTTGGCCGGCACGCAGGCGACGCGCGACAGCTTCGGCCGCAACCCGCTCACCCTGGACATAGGCAGCAAGGCCGTAGGTCGTGTCGTTGGCGATCCTCACCGCTTCCTCCTCGTCGGAATAGGCGATGATGACCAGGACTGGCCCGAAGATTTCTTCGCGCGCGATCGTCATGTCGTTGCGAACGTCAGCGAAGATCGTGGGCCGGACGTAAAAGCCAGCATCAAGTCCGTCGGGACGGCCGAGCCCTCCAGTCACAAGCGTGGCGCCTTCATCGAGACCCGACTGGATCAGACGCTGGATTTTGTTCCATTGCGCTTCCGAGGCCACCGGTCCCATCTTTGAATTAGAAGAAGGATGGCCGACCGACCACGTTTCGGCGGCCGCCTTGGCATAGCTGATTGCTTCGGCAACCTGATCGACATGGACCAGCATCCGAGATGGTGCGCTGCAGTTCTGTCCGCTGTTCAGCATCATCTGGGCCACGCCCCCTTCGACAGCAGAAGCGAGGTCCGCGCTACGGAGAACGATGTTGGGTGACTTCCCCCCCAGTTCCTGATGTACCCTTTTGACTGTGAGCGCACCGGTGCGAGCCACCTCGATCCCAGCCGCAGTTGAGCCGGTGAAGGAGACAAGGTCCACCTCGGGATGGCTCGTCAAAGCATTGCCGACAACGCGGCCATTTCCATGAACAAGGTTGAACACGCCCTTGGGTATTCCGGCGTCATGGAGGATTTCGGCAAGGATCGTACCTGAGAACGGCGCGATTTCAGACGGCTTCAACACCACGGTGCAACCCGCAGCAAGTGCAGGTGCCACCTTTGCGGCCATCAGCATCAAGGGCCAATTCCATGGCGTGACCAGCGCACAAACGCCGATCGGCTCGCGCACGACTTCACTTGTGCCAAGAGGCTCATCAAATCGGTAGGTCTCAAGCGCTGCTCGTGCAATCTTGAAATGGGCAACGCCGACGGTCACCTGCAATTGCTCTGAAAGCCATTGCGGCGCGCCCATTTCATCCGTTACCGCGAGGGCTAGGTCGCTCACTCGCTTGTCGTAGGCAGCTATAATCCGGTCGAAGAGCGAAATTCGCTCCTCAATCGAGGTGAGTGAATACGGTTCAAATGCCTTTCGCGCGGCTGAAACCGCGTCGTCCACATCACTTGCATCGCCTAGCGCGACTTGACCAACGACGCTTTCGTCCGCGGGGTTGATAACATCGATCACGGCCGTGCYTTTGGGCTGTACCCAGGCTCCGTCGATATAGAATTGAAGATTGTTGCGCATGAATATGCTCCATCATTGTTGACGGAAACACAAGTATATTTTGTACACCTAGCGTCAATTAGGCACTTAAAGTAGCCCTGGTAGGGCACAGTATACCTGGTCCGAGTTCTCTTTCCCGAACCGCCGCGAGCCCGTATCGGACCTCCTGCAGTCGCTCTCGTCGCGTTAAAGACGTAACTGGATTAGCGATCTGTCCGCGCCCTTCTGCCCGCCATCTATGCTGTCGAAAGCCTCTCTTGCTGCGGTGACCTCCGGCAGTTTTACCAGTGTCCATTTGTGAAGTTCCTGGAGTGGCTCCCGTAACGTGCGGCCCAGCGGCGTCACCTGATACTGAACGGCGACCGGCGAGAGTGAAATCACCTCTCTCGCTATCAGGCCGTTGCGTTCGAGCCGGCGGAGGCACTGAGTGAGTGCTTTTTGCGTGACACCTTGCAGCCGACGGCGAATGGCGTTGAAGCGCTGCGGTTCGTCGTCGAGTACGGCAAGCACCATCATTGACCACTTATCAGCAATCTGATCGAACAAGGCCCGGCTCGGGCATTCAGAAGAAAAGCAGAGCGGTTCAAGTTCGAGCATGACGGTTTCCTTCGATATACCTAGGCGACTTGAAGTGCCTAATTGACGCTAGGTTTACATGGTATACCGGTGGGCCCGTTAAACGCAACGGAGTTCTACTGAGGGCCAGTCCCGATACAAGCAGTCTTTTCCGCCCCATCGCCAACCGATCGCTTGAACTCAAAAATCGCATAGTTATGGCGCCGATGACCCACCTTTTTGCGCCCGAAGGCGTGCCGGGGTCAGCGAGTGCTGACTGCCCATCGGCGCCGGGCAGAAGGTCGCGCCGGAATGATACTGTCTGAAGGGGCGGTGATTGTGCAGAGGCAATGAACGCAAGGGCATTGGGTCTATACCGCCGGACTTGTGCTCGTGCGGCAAAAGCCGGGATCGGCCAACGGCGTCATGTTCATTACCATCGAGGACGAGACAGGGCGGGCCGACACTCTTCGAAAAACGCCGGCGGATCGTTCTCGAATCGTCGATGATGGCGATCAATGGCCGGATCCAACGGGAAGGGAAGGTCGTCCATCTTGTTGCCCAGCAGTTGTTCGACTGGTGTCAAGCGATTTGGCCGCTCTGGCTGATAGTGACGAACAGTTCAAGCGAACGGCGGAGAGGGCAACGAGTTCGCGCATTGCAGGGAACGGGCGTAAATTTCTAACGATCACAGCGCTTCCGCGATCGCCAGAACCTTCAAAAAGCTTTCGTCTTCCGGGGCCAAATGCTGGAATTTATTCAAGCGTGCGGTCGCGCCTTCGCTGACTACGAATTTGAGCTTGGGCGCCCAGGGATGGCTTAAGATTGATTTTGAGAAGCCGCCGTCGCTCGACGCATATATGTGACGACGACGCTCAACCCGAAGGCCCTTGTGTTCGGACTTGTTCTTCTACCTCCGCCGAGCGCGTCGGACTTCCTGCCAAAGCTTATCATTTTCGTTGCCTTGGCAAGCATAGTTGCCGTGATTTGGGGTTTGATCGGCAGGTTGACGCAGGTCGGTGCGCGAAGCCATTGGCGGCTGACGATACTTCAGCGGACCGCGTCCGTGTGGTTCGCTATCGTGTCCTGCACGGTTGTCGCGGGGCTGTTTCAAAGGGCGAATGCCCAGGAGGTCCGTGAACTGGCGCAACGATCGGCACAGGCTGCCAAGGAAATCAAGGCGCTCATTCAAACCTCAAGCGGTGAAGTTGCTACTGGTGTTGAACTCGTTTCGAAAACAGGCGGCTCATTGAAGCAGATCGGGGAACTGGTGGTCGCGATGAACAAACACGTCGATGCCATTGCGGCGTCGTCGCGCGAGCAAGCCGTGGGGCTGGCCGGTGGAACAGTTTGACATGCTTTCGGAGCAAGCTACGCGCGACCAAGTGGTCATGCGTGGCTCCTCAAAATCCGCCAAACCCGACAAGCATTCCAACCCCATGAGTGGAGGGGACATGGCCCGACATCTGTCAGAGACAGCTCGATATTGGATCCTGCAGAAACTGATCGCGCTTAATCGCACCATTCGCCCCGGCCCACGTACCCCTCAAGGGCATCATTCTCGACACCGAGACCACGGGCCTCAGTGTTCGCAAGGATGAGATTATCGAGATTGGCGTGATCGCTTTCACTTTCGATGCGGCAGGACGTATTCCTCGTCCGCCATCGCGTTATATCGATAGGAGCGATAACCGGCCGCCGGCGTGAAATTGCGGTGATAGGCTTCAAGATGGGGGAGCAGGGAGGCGATCGCATCCAAGGCCTGCCGCTCGCCTTGCGTTTCGGGACATTCCAACCGGTCGCGAATTTCTGAAAGCACCGCCTCACGGTCGATCGTAATGACTTTTCCATCATTGACGACAAGGCGACCGCCGACGAACACCTGGGTGATGGCATGTCGTCCGCCGCGATGCAGGAGGCTTTCTACTGCCGGCGTCCGAACGTTCACATGCGGCCTTCCGATCTTGCGGCGATCCATCAGCACGATATCGGCCTGATGACCTGGTTCGAGCCGGCCCGTAAAGCCGCCGAAGCCCACGGTTCTAGCACCGTGTTCCGTCGCCATCTGCAGCACGGCACCAGCATCAGGACGGTCGTTCCACAGGCCTGTTTCGCGGTGTAGTGCCCAGACGAGCTTCATTTCAAGCGTCATGTCGCGGTCGTCAGCTATATTCGACTGGTCTATGCCGAGTGCTACCGGAATGTCGCGCCGGCGCATTTCGTTGACGGGGGCGATGCCGCTGCCGAGCCGCAGGCCGGATGAGGCATTGTGGCAAATGCTGCAGCCGCAATCGGCTACGATGTCGAGATCCGCGCGGCTCATCCAGTTGCCGTGCCCGAGGGTGACGTTCGGACCGAGGCATTCGAGCGCCTTCAAATGCTGAACGGCGCTATGGCCAAATTTATTGTGGGCGAAGTTCGATTGCCGCTCGGTTTCCAGGAGATGCATATGAACCTGCGCGTCGGTCTCCCTCGCCGTTTCGAAAATCGTGTGCAGGCATTCATCCGTACACCAGTGCAGATTGGCAGGGGCGAGATTGATGCGGACGTGATCCGGCCGAGCGTCGAACCAGCTTTCTCTGAGCGCACGGTAAAATGTCATCAGATCTGCGATTGGGATGTTGGACGCGTGGAGTTTGGGCGCGATCCAACTGCGGACGGTGTCCGGAAGGGTGGCCAGCACCTTGGCATCCTCGTCATAGGTGAGAATGTTGCGGTCGCGGATCATGAAGGAAAAACCGGCCCGCATGCCTATCTCGATATAGGCCTCCAGCGTGGCATTTGCCGTCGCCATCCAGTTCTCCGGTGCGCCGGCAAGCCCGCTGTTGATATGCTGCACCATCGTCGTTCCGCTTTCCAGCATCTCGATGGCCGAATAGAGCGTGTCGAGCCGGACATCGATTTGGCGCATCGCCCGGAATTGCGGCAGCCAAAACTCCAGGAGAGCAAAGGGTACGCCCTGCATAAGCGGCGTGATCCCGAAATGGTGATGGC
>NZ_JBFUAY010000096.1:0-21623 GCF_056406015.1 Rhizobium sp. P1_E1
GCACATGGGCCATGCGCTCAACAACACGCTGCAGGACATCCTGGTCCGCTTCGAGCGCATGCGCGGCAAGGACGTGCTCTGGCAGCCGGGCATGGACCACGCCGGCATCGCCACGCAGATGGTCGTCGAACGCAAGCTGATGGAACAGCAGCTGCCGGGCCGCCGCGACATGGGCCGTGAAGCCTTCATCGACAAGGTCTGGGAGTGGAAGGGTGAATCCGGCGGCCTGATCTTCAACCAGCTGAAGCGTCTGGGTGCGTCATGCGACTGGTCGCGCGAACGTTTCACCATGGACGAGGGCCTGTCGAAGGCCGTTCTCGAGGTTTTCGTCACGCTCTACAAGGAAGGGCTGATCTACAAGGACAAGCGCCTCGTCAACTGGGATCCGAAGCTGCTGACGGCTATCTCCGATCTTGAAGTCGAACAGCATGAGATCAAGGGCAATCTCTGGCATCTTCGCTATCCGCTCGAGCCGGGTGTCACCTACCAGTACCCGATCGCTTTCGACGAGGAAGGCAAGCCGACCGAATGGGAAACGCGCGACTATCTGGTCGTTGCCACCACGCGTCCTGAAACGATGCTGGGCGATACCGGTGTTGCCGTCAATCCGGAGGACGAGCGTTACAAGTCGATCATCGGCAAGCATGTCATCCTGCCGATCGTCGGCCGCCGCATTCCGGTCGTTGCTGACAGCTACGCCGATCCGACGGCCGGTAGCGGTGCCGTCAAGATCACGCCGGCGCATGACTTCAACGACTTTGACGTCGGCAAGCGGGCTGGCCTGCGCTCGATCAACATCCTGAATATCGACGGCACGATCACCATCAAGGACAATGAGGATTTCCTCGAAGGCCTCGACAATCCGGCGGCGCTGCATGGCGCCTGGGACCGCCTGGAAGGGCAGGACCGCTTCTATGCGCGCAAGGTCATTGTCGAGATTTTCGAAGAGGCCGACCTTCTCGACAAGATCGAACCGCACAAGCACATGGTACCGCACGGCGACCGCGGCGGCGTGCCGATCGAGCCGCGGCTGACCGAACAATGGTATGTCGACGCCAAGACGCTCGCCGAACCGGCGATCGCCTCGGTCCGCGAAGGTCGCACCAGGATGGTGCCGAAGAGCTGGGACAAGACCTATTACGAGTGGATGGAAAACATCCAGCCCTGGTGTGTCTCCCGTCAGCTCTGGTGGGGTCACCAGATTCCTGCCTGGTACGGCCCGGACGGCCAGGTCTTCGTCGAAAAGACCGAGGAAGAGGCGCTGCAGGCGGCGATCCAGCATTACCTCTCGCATGAGGGGCCGATGAAGGCCTATGTCGAGGACCTGCTCGAAAACTTCAAGCCGGGCGAGATCCTGACGCGTGACGAAGACGTGCTCGACACCTGGTTTTCCTCGGCACTCTGGCCTTTCTCGACGCTCGGCTGGCCGGACGAGACGCCGGAGCTGGTGCGTTATTACCCGACCAACGTTCTCGTCACCGGCTTCGACATCATCTTCTTCTGGGTTGCCCGCATGATGATGATGGGCCTGCACTTCATGAAGGACGAGGATGGCGAACCCGTTGAGCCCTTCCAGACCGTCTATGTCCACGCGCTGGTGCGCGACAAGAATGGGCAGAAGATGTCGAAATCAAAGGGCAACGTCATCGATCCCTTGGAACTGATCGACGAATACGGCGCCGACGCGCTGCGGTTCACCCTGGCGATCATGGCGGCGCAGGGCCGCGACGTAAAGCTCGATCCGGCCCGCATCGCCGGCTACCGCAATTTCGGCACCAAGCTCTGGAACGCCACGCGCTTCGCCGAAATGAACGGGGCAAAGAGCGACCCGCATTTCGTACCCGAGGCGGCCGAGCTTACCATCAACCGCTGGATCCTGACGGAACTTGCCCGTACGGAACGTGACGTTACGGAAGCGCTGGAAGCCTTCCGCTTCAACGATGCCGCCGGCGCGCTCTATCGCTTCGTCTGGAACGAGGTCYGCGACTGGTATCTCGAACTGTTGAAGCCGGTCTTCAATGGAGAAGACGAGGGCGCCAAGGCGGAAGCCCAGGCCTGCAGCGCTTATATTCTCGAAGAGATCTACAAGCTGCTGCATCCCTTCATGCCCTTCATGACCGAAGAGCTTTGGGCCCATACGGCAGGCGAAGGCAAAGAGCGCGACACATTGGTCTGCCATGCCGAATGGCCCGCGCCGTCCTATGCCGACGACGGGGCGGCCGACGAGATCAACTGGCTGATCGACCTCGTCTCCGGCATCCGCTCGGTGCGCGCTGAAATGAACGTCCCGCCGTCGGCGACAGCCCCGCTCGTCGTCGTCAAGGCCAACAACCTGACGCGTGAACGGCTGTTCCGCCACGACGCCGCCATCAAGCGCCTTGCACGCGTCGAGGCGATATCGCTGGCTGACGATGCGCCCAAGGGTGCTGCTCAGATCGTCGTCGCTGAAGCGACCATCTGCCTGCCGCTCGGCAAGCTGATCGACCTTTCCGCCGAAAAGGCCCGTCTCGAAAAGGCGATTGCCAAGATGGAAGGCGAGATCTCCCGCATCGACGGCAAGCTCTCCAACCAGAAGTTCGTCGCCAACGCCAATCCCGAAGTGGTCGAGGCCGAGCGCGATCGTCTCGAGGAACTGAAGGGGCAGATCGCAAGCCTGAGGACCGCTCTTTCCAGGGTGAGCGAAGCCGGGTAAGTTTCACGGACCCATTTTGGTAAGTTATTTCAAAGACGCGCCCTCCGCGGGCGCGTCTTTTTTGTTGTGATTCGTCCGGTTCGCGCGTGAAACGGCGCCTTTTCAGCACTTCATCCTGTGGATTGCTCCCATGCGAACCTCCAGCGGGCGAAAACTGCCACTGTTGTCGGATTGATACAGCTTCTGCAATGTTTGGAATGAAAACCCAAAAGTCCACCTGAAATTCGATAGGTCTGGAATAAAATTTTATTAACCAGGTTTTTTGACGTGTCCGTCAATTTCTTTACGTAAGTTAGCCGCTGCATTGCCTGGGAGCGCTGCCGTGGGGCGCGTTGCCATATCACGCGAACACTTACTAGAGTGGGGTCACATCAATTGCTGGAGTGGGGGAGACACAATGGCATCTCGTAGGTTTTCCAAGGGCATAACATCGCTCGTTCTTCTTTCGTCGCTTGCATCGCCGTCCTTCGCCGGCGGTCTGGAGCGCGGCGGATACAATATCGACCTTCTCTTCGACAATTCGAGGTTCGCCGTCCAATCCGGCGCGACCTATGTCATGCCGCAGCGCAAGCTGAAAAACGTCAAGGACACCGATCCCACCGATGGCCTCGGYACGAACGGCATTGGCGGAGGCTCGACCACGGCTGATGATACTGAGGATTACTGGATCCCCTATCTCGGGGTGAAGGTCGGTTTCGGCGACTCCATCGACTGTATGGGCGATTTTTCGACACCCTTCGGCGCACACACCAATCCCGGCGCCGACTGGCTGGGTGTCAACGACAACATCGAAACCAAGATCAGCACCCGCAACTACGGCGCCACCTGCTCCTATCGTTTCGATATGGGCCCCGGCCAGCTTCGCCTGATCGGCGGCGGGTTCTATCAGACGGTCGATGGTTTCAAGACACGCCTCGTCGCGCCGATCACAGGGGCGGCCGCGCTGGTCTATGACGGCACTGGCCGTCTGGATCTTGCCGACCAGGCCATGGGATGGCGGGCGGGCATCGCCTACGAAATCGAGGAATATGCCTTCCGCGCCAGCCTGGTCTACAACAGCAAGGTCAAGTATGACGATCTCACCGGCACGGTCGACCTGACCGAGGTGCCGAAGGCCGCCAATCCTGCCAATCCCTACCTTGGCGTCGTGACGCCGGTCTATGGTTCGGCTGAGGCGCCGGATTCCGTCGAACTCAAGCTGCAGAGCGGCATTGCGCCCGACTGGCTCGCCTTCGGTTCGGTCAAGTGGACGAACTGGAGCGTGCTGCAGTCGATCGCCTTCTGCCCGAAGGCCACCAAAGGCGTCGTCGCTTGCTCCGCCAGCAGCCAGCTCACCTCGCTCGATCTCTTCTATCGCGACGGCTGGACGATCAGCGGTGGCGTCGGCCACAAGTTCAACGAGCAATGGGCCGGCGCCCTCAGCCTGACCTGGGATCGCGGCACGAGCCAGGGCTACGGCGCCCAGACCGACACATGGACGCTCGGTGCAGGTGTCTCCTATACGCCGGTGGAGAATGTCGAGTGGCGTCTGGCCGGCGCGCTCGGCATCATGACCGGCGGAGAATCCGGCACCTACGTGTATAATGGCCGGACCTACGGCAACGACGTCTCCTATTCCTTCGGCGACGATCTGCTGGCGGCCCTTTCCACCAGCGTAAAGGTCAAGTTCTGATCTTGCTGCCCAAGTAGAAGTCTTCAAGCCCGGCAGTTCGCCGGGCTTTTCTTTGGGCGTTGGCAAGACAAATCGACGTTCCAATTTGTGACGATTCAGCAACACATTTTTACGACGTTTGGCGTATGGTGGCGGCAGGGCGAATTTGTCCATTTCCCGCCACAAAGAGGGCGCAGCGCTATTCGCAGGCGAGGAGATGGCAGGCGTACGGTGCGTGTAAATAGTAGCATGGGTCGATTTTTTTCCGGGTACATCAGATCGTAYGGCGCGATTGGCGACATTCGTTCGATTGCGGTCGTTTCGCTTTCCGAACAAGGCAGTTCCGGCCGCCAATCCGGCCTCGCGATGAAGTCGTCGATCCGTTCATTGTCGCTGTTTTCGACCCGCTCGGATGAGCAGCCCGGCTTTGCCGAAAATGTCGATACCGGTTTCGTCACATTTACTGTTTACGAATGCGATAAAGGCGGGAAGGCGAATACCGCACCTACCGAAAGAGTGCCACGGAGATTGCAGTCGAGCCATGCCGGGAGCCGGGTGGTTCTGAAGGATGGACTGAGAATATCGCCTTTGAGAAAAGGCCAGTGGGCTGGATGCGACGCGGGTAAAGGAGCCATGGAGCTCGCCGCGGGATCGCTCGCCTCGAAGAAATACATCCGCGGGATGCACGGTGCGAGCGCCGTTGCCGCCTGCCTGAGATGAGCGAAAGAAATCGGTTGAAATGGTGACGTCCGAGTTCAAACTGTTCAAATTCATGCTGATGGGCATGTCGATAGCCGTAGCGCTGGCGCTGTCCGGTCCGTGCCGCGCATTCGACATCAAAGGTGGCGTCAGCAAGGAATCCGGACCCTTCGATCTCTTCAAGTTCGGCTTCAAAGCCTATAAGAACGGCCAGAAGGAAGAAGCGGTCGAAGCCTATAAATACGCCGCCGAAAAGGGCCACACCGGTTCGCGCTGGGCGCTCGCCAACATGTATGCCGATGGTGACGGTGTTACGCAGGACGATTTCGAAGCCTTCAAGATCTACAGCGAGATTGCCCAGCAGGGCGTCGAACCCGGCTCGGAAGATACGGGCTTCTTCGTCAACGCGCTGCTCTCGCTCGCCAGCTATTACAAGCATGGCATTGCCGGCAGTCCGGTCAGGATCGACCTCAGCCAGGCGCGCCAGCTTTATTTTCAGGTGGCTTCCACCTTTGGCGTCCCCGAGGCGCAGTTCCAGCTGGCGCAGATGATGCTGGCCGGCGAGGGCGGCAATGCCAGCCCGCAGCAGGCGAAGAAGTGGCTGAACCAGGCCCGCAAGAGCGGCCATCCCGGCGCCATGGCGGTCTTCGGCAATATTCTGTTCGATGAAGGCCAGACGGCCCGCGGTCTGGCGCTGATGACGGCAGCGCTCGACCGCTGCAAGCCCAAGGACTGCAGCTGGATGGAAGCGCTGCAGGAGCAGGCCTTCTCGGTTGCGAACGAGGCCGACCGCCGCACGGCGGTATCCCTCTCGCACACCATCGCGAGCGGTTCCGACGACTAAGCGCCGATTGGACGCTCAGCCCGCGAAATCGAAATAAGCGATGACAGGCACGTGGTCGGACGGCTTTTCCCAGGCCCGCACATGTTTTTCGATCGCAGCCGATGTCATCCGGTCGGCGGCTTCCGGTGACAACAGCAGATGGTCGATACGGATGCCGTTGTTCTTCGGCCAGGCGCCGGCCTGATAATCCCAGAAGGAATAGAACTGCGTCGCATCCGTCGTCGCGCGCACGGCATCCGTCAGCCCGAGATTTTCGAGCTTGCGGAACGCCTCCCGCGTCTGCGGCAGAAACAGTGCATCGTTTTCCCAGACCTTGGGATCGAAGCAGTCGTGCGGTTCCGGGATGACATTGTAATCGCCGGCAAGAACCAGCATGTCTTCATAGGCCAACCGTTCGGCTGCAAACGTCCGCAGACGCTCCATCCAGGCGAGCTTGTAGGGATATTTCTCCGTTTCGACAGGATTGCCGTTCGGCAGGTAGATGCAGCAGACGCGCAGGATGCGCGTGTCGGACAGCGTGAACGCCGCTTCGAGGAAACGCGCCTGTTCGTCCAGCGGATCGCCGGGCAGGCCGCGGTTGACTTCGAAAGGTGTACTCTTGGAGAGGATCGCGACGCCGTTGAAGCCCTTCTGGCCGTGCGTTTCGACATGATAGCCGAGCGCCTCGATCTCCAGCCGCGGGAAACCCTCGTCGACCGTCTTGATCTCCTGCAGGCAGACGATATCCGGATCGGAATCCTTGAGCCATTGCGTGAGATTGTCGATGCGCGCCTTGACGCCGTTGATGTTCCAGGTCGCGATCTTCATGGCTCTGTCCCGTTCCGCATTATGCATGTCGCCCAGAAGTGTGCAGCGGTTCTGGGATAACGACAGGCACAAAAAACAAAGAGCTAAAGCGCACCGCATGAATCAGCGTCGATGCAGCGCGCTTTAGTGCGCTTCTTTTATCGTGGTCTTTCACCGGCGGACAAGACGATAAACCGGCCGGAAGAGATTCTTCGGCCGGTTTGATGGGGAGTCCGTGCGTTTAGACGTTCAGATCGAGAAACTGGTGCCACAGCCGCAGCTTGCCACCGCATTCGGGTTCTTGATCTGGAAGGATTGGCCAAGCAGATTGTCGACGAAGTCGATCTCCGAGCCCGCCATGTAGACGAGAGAAAGGCTGTCGATCAGCACCTTGGCATCGTTCTTTTCGACGATGATGTCGTCGTCGTCAGCCCTGTCGGCAAGATCGAACTTGTAGGAAAACCCCGAACAGCCGCCGCCTTCGACGGAAACGCGCAACGCGCTCTTGCCGGCTTCGGCGCCGACGATCGCAGCGATACGCTTTGCTGCGGCATCTGAAAGGGTTACACTTGTATCCGTCATGTTTCCTCCTGCCGGGGTCAAGATCCGGAGAGAATGGGTTTTGGCACTTGAATGTTCAAATGCCTGATATCAAAGAAACTTACCATAATCTTCGCGAAAAGGCGATGATGCGCCGAAGCGGTTAAGAAAGCGCCTCTTTGCCGTTTCATCGACCTATAGGTATGAAGAGCGATAAGCGGCGTCAATGGGCAGATGCGGCAACATGCAGGATGACGGTGAAGAATGACGATCGATACGCGTGCTTTGGGTTTCGGCAGCAGTGAAAGGGCGGTCTATGCGGCCGACCCCTGGACGACGCGCGGACGGCTCTATCAGGAGGACGGCAGCCCGACACGCTCCGATTTCCAGCGCGACCGCGACCGCATCGTTCACACCACTGCCTTCCGCAGGCTGAAGCACAAAACCCAGGTCTTCATCGCCCAGGACGGCGATCACTACCGCACCCGGCTGACGCACACGATCGAGGTGGCGCAGATCGCCCGCGCGCTCGCCCGTGCCTTGAAACTCGACGAGGATCTGGCCGAGGGCGTGGCGCTCGTGCACGATTTCGGCCACACGCCGTTCGGTCATACCGGCGAGGACGCGTTGCACGAGGTGCTGCTGCCCTATGGCGGCTTCGACCACAATGCCCAATCGCTGCGCATCGTGACCAAGCTGGAGAGGCGTTATGCTGAATTCGACGGCATCAACCTGACATGGGAAAGCCTCGAAGGTCTCGTCAAGCACAATGGTCCGCTTCTGACGCCTGAGGGAGTCGGCACGCGGGGCCCCGTTCCGCAGCCGATCCTCGATTATTGCGAGCTGCACGATCTCGAGCTTGCAACCTATGCCAGCCTCGAGGCCCAGGTTGCGGCGATCGCCGACGACATTGCCTATAATACCCATGATATCGACGACGGCCTACGCTCCGGCTATCTGACTTTCGACATGCTGGAGGAAATCCCGTTTCTTGCCGCGCTGATGGCCGAGGTGCGGGAGCGATATCCGCATCTGGAGGCCAGCCGCTTCACCCATGAGATCATGCGCCGTCAGATTACCCGCATGGTGGAAGACGTGATCGGCGTCGCGCAACAACGCCTGTCGCTCTTGCGCCCTGAAAGCGCAGCCGACATCCGCGGTGCCGGCCAGGTTGTCGCCAGCTTTTCCGAGGGAATGGCCGAGACCGACAAGCAGATCAAGGCGATGCTCTTCAAACGCATCTACCGCAATCCGGATATCATGCGCATCCGTGCCGGCGCCGCCCAGATCGTCACCGATCTCTTTGCCGCCTACATGGCCAATCCGAAGGAGATGCAAAGCCATTACTGGGTCGATCATATCGCCGGCCTGTCCGATGCGCCGAAGGCTCGCCATGTCGGCGATTATCTGGCCGGCATGACCGACACCTATGCCATCAGCGCCCACAGGCGGTTGTTTGACCACACTCCGGATTTGCGATAGGCAGCGGTCGCCCACGCCGAGGGCCGATTTGAGCCTTTGGCACAGCCTATGCATGGAAGAGTGCGATGAACCTTTTTACCGACTTCGAAGCCAGGATCAAAACCGCCCTTGAACAGATCGATCTGGTCAGGGATAAGCGATCCGAGCTCGATTTCGGCCGCATCACCGTCGAGCCGCCGCGTGACGCGAGCCATGGCGATGTGGCGACCAATGCCGCGATGGTGCTGGCAAAACCGCTCGGAACCAACCCGCGCGCGCTGGCCGACGTCATCATCGCCAAGCTCAAGGAGGATGCCGACGTCGCCGACGTCTCGGTCGCGGGTCCCGGCTTCATTAACATCCGTCTCGCCGTCGGCTACTGGCAGCGGCTGCTCGCCTCGATGATCGGCGCCGGCACCGATTACGGCCGCTCGACGCTCGGCAAGGGCAAGAAGGTCAACGTCGAATATGTCTCGGCCAATCCGACCGGTCCCATGCATGTCGGCCATTGCCGTGGCGCCGTCGTCGGCGACGCGCTCGCCAACCTGCTGGCTTTTGCCGGTTACGGCGTCGAGAAGGAATATTACATCAACGATGCCGGCTCGCAGATCGACGTGCTCGCCCGTTCCGTCTTCCTGCGCTATCGCGAAGCGCTCGGCGAAAAGATCGGCGAAATCCCCTCGGGTCTCTATCCCGGCGACTATCTCGTGCCTGTCGGTCAGTCGCTTGCCGCCGATTACGGCGTGCGTCTGCACAACATGCCGGAAGACCAATGGATGCCGATCGTCAAGGATCGCACCATCGATGCGATGATGGTGATGATCCGCGACGATCTGGCGTCGCTGAACGTCCATCACGACGTCTTCTTCTCCGAGCGAACCCTGCATGCCAATGGTGCGGCCGCGATCCGCACGGCGATCAACGATCTGACCTTCAAGGGTTACGTCTACAAGGGAACGCTACCGCCGCCGAAGGGTCAGCTTCCCGAGGATTGGGAAGATCGCGAACAGACACTGTTCCGCTCGACCGAGGTGGGCGACGATATCGACCGGCCGCTGATCAAGTCGGATGGCTCCTACACCTATTTCGCCGCCGACGTCGCTTACTTCAAGAACAAGTTCGACCGTGGTTTCGACGAGATGATCTACGTGCTTGGCGCCGACCATGGCGGTTACGTCAAGCGCCTGGAAGCGGTTGCACGCGGCGTTTCGGACGGTAAGGCGAAGCTGACGGTGCTGCTCTGCCAGCTCGTCAAGCTCTATCGCAACGGCGAGCCGGTGAAGATGTCGAAACGCTCGGGCGATTTCGTCACGCTTCGGGACGTCGTCGAAGAAGTCGGTCGTGATTCGGTCCGGTTCATGATGCTTTATCGCAAGAATTCCGAACCGCTCGACTTCGATTTCGCCAAAGTGACGGAACAATCGAAAGATAATCCAGTCTTCTACGTGCAATACGCGCATGCTCGCTGCATGTCGGTCTTCCGGCAGGCGAGGGAGGCTTTTGCCGACCTCGATGTTTCGCCCGAGAATCTCGCGCAAACCGTTGCAGGCATTGGCGATCCGGCCGAATTGCAGCTCGTCGCCAAGCTTGCTGAATTCCCGCGTATCGTCGATGCGGCGGCCCAGTCGCAGGAGCCACATCGCGTCGCTTTTTACCTCTACGACCTCGCCAGTTCCTTCCACGCGCACTGGAACAAAGGTAAAGATCAGCCAGAATTACGATTTGTTAATGATAAAAACCGAGAATCAAGTATTGCCAGACTTGGGCTGGTGTACGCCGTCGCGTCGGTTTTGAAGTCGGGACTCGCCATTACAGGCACTGCCGCACCGGACGAAATGCGATAACGTCACCATTTCCCCACAATGCGCTGGCATTTGAGCGTTGGCGTTTGCGAGTGGGAATAGGCATGGCTGATAAACAACTTGCGTATGATACGCGCGGAAAAAACGATCTGTTTGCCGACGATGATCCGTTGGCTGAACTTGCCCGGATCGTCGGCTTCGAGCCGCGTGTTGCAGCGAATACGGTGACTGAGACCGCACGCCGCGAGCCCGCCCTCGATCTCGAAGACGAGCTTGGGCGCGAGTTCGACCGCTACGATTCGCCACGTCCGCTAGCGGAGCTCGACCGGCCCGCCGAGCCGATCTCTGATGATGTCACTCCTGAAGATTACGTCGAGCCCGTTCTCGACGCTTCTCCCGCCGCCGAACGTGCGGAGGCTCCTGAGCCGGTTTCCGTCGCCCCCGTCGAGGCTGAAGAAGGCGAGGCTGAAGAAGAAGTAGCTTTGCCCGCCGCAGGGAATGAGGACGCATCTGCCGCCGACTGGGCGGAGCAGCTTTCCCCCGAGCCCGAGGCATCGTTGCAATCGGCCTTCGGCGGTGCGCGCGACCTGATCGAGGAGCTTGAGCTGTCGATCGGCGCAGCACCCGTTTCTTCGCTGCCGCAGCCCGCCAAGGCGCCGCAATGGTCGGCCGCCAGCATCAGGCTGCCGCTTGCCAATTTCCATGCACCGAAGCGCGAGGAACAGGTTGTTTTGCCGGAGCCTGTGGCCGAAACGGTCGCAACACCGGTTGCTGAGGCACCGTCCGCCGATCTTCCTGTGGTCGAACCGCAACCTGTCATCGAGCCGCCGGCGACCGTCGCCGCTATCGAGCCTTCCGAGGAATTCGAATCCGCTTCACCGTCGCTTGGCTTCCCCGCCGAGCTCGATCGCCATGATGAGGTGATCGCATCGGAAGAGACCGCCGAGGCCGAAGAATTCGTCGAGATCGAGGAAGAGCTGCAGGATTTCGGGTCCGATGCCGGTTTCGATCTCATCGCCGCCGCCGTCGAAGGCGAGATCCAGGCCGATGCCGCGCTGACCGAGGTCGTGCCTGATGTTCCGCACACCGCTGGCACGTTCGATCTTGACGATCTGCTCGCCGACGTCTCGCGTTATCCGGTGCCGCAACGTGCCAATCCGACGCCCGTCTCGCCGCAGCCCGCATCGATCGAGGCAGCGCCCGTTTCTGCTGCTCCCATGGCCGCCGCACCTGTCGAGCCCAAGGTGATCGCGCCCGCACCGCTCGCCGCAGCACCCGTCCAGCCTGCTCCGATCGAACCGGCTCCGGTCTATGCTTCCGAAGCCGCAAGGCCGATCGCGCCGCAGCTTGCCGAGGTCGTTGTGCCCCAGCCTGCCGCAACGGCATATTCGCGGGCGCCGCAGCCGGTGCCGGAAGCCGACGACCCCTTCGCCGGCCATGATTTCGAGCTGGATCTTGCCGGCATCGAGCTGGAACTCGCCGACCTCGATTTCTCCGAGACGTCCGAGCCATCGCCGCAGCCAGAGCCGCCTGCACCTGCTCCCCAGCCAACCGCTGCCGTCGCTACGCCTCGGCCCGCGCCTGTTTTTGCGCCAGAGCCGCCAGCTCCTGCTTTCCAGCCGGCCGCTCCCGCCCCTGTACGGTCCGCTCCAGCCTTCGTTCCCGAGCCGCAGGCTCCAGCTCCGGCTCCGGCTTTCAACTGGGCGGCTGCCTCCGACTCGACCGAAGACCTGCCATTCGATCCGGCGATGATCTCCGATCCGGAGGATCGTCCCGAGACCGTCGACGACATGCACGTGCCGACGCTGCCGCCGGTCGAGCAGCCCGCGCCGGTCGCGAAAACTGCTGATTTCGATTTCGATCTCGACGCGGAGATCGCCAGCTTCTTTGAACCGGCCAAGCCGCGGCAAACGCCGACGCCAGTCCGGGATACGGCTGCGGCCGCGGCAACGCCGGTCAAGCCCACCATCGCCGATGGCCTCGATGATTTCGAACGGGCGCTGGAGGAGGATTTCCGCCGCAGCGTGCGCGAGCCGGTCGAGCGCCGCGAGACCTCCGAGGTTCGTATCGAGTCGGCAAGCCAGGCCGCTGATTTCAGCCGCGCCCGGTCGATGCGCCGGCTGCTTGCCGGGGCCGTCGTGCTCGTGGTCTTCGCCGGCGTCGCTTATGGTGTCTATTCCTCCGTCTGGAACGGCGAGGGGCTCGGCATTGTCGCGTCCGGCGAGCCGCGCGTGATCACCGCCGACAAGGAGCCGGTCAAGGTCGTTCCGGAAAATCCTGGCGGCAAGACCGTGCCGAACCAGGATAAGGCCGTTTACGACCGTGTTGCGGGTTCTGCCGAAGAGCCGAAGCAGAAGGCGCTCGTTTCTTCCGACGAGGCGCCCGTCGATGTTGTCCAGCGCACGCTGACACCGGAAGCGCTGCCTGAAGACGACGAGAACGCCAACGCTGACGATCAGGTCACGCCGACTGCGGTCGGTGAGACGGAGGATCCGCGTCTGTTGCCGAACCAGGACAATGCAGACAACGCTTCGGCAAGCGACGCCGACAAGACGCCGTCCGTTTCGCCACGCAAGGTCCGCACGATGATCGTCAAGCCTGACGGTACGTTGGTTGCCCGCGAGGAGCCGGCGCCCGTCGATCAGCCGATGCCGTCTGCCCAGCCGACGCAGTCTGCTCAGGCGACACAGTCTGCCCAGGCGACACAGTCTGCCCAGGCGACGCCGTCTGCCCAGCCGACACCGCCGGCTCAGCCGCCGTTGACGGCCCAGTCGACCCCGTCCGCGCAATCGACCTCGCCCGTGCCTCCAGTCGGCGGAACGGCCGCAAGCTTCCCGGCAAGCGCCGAGGTTGCTTCCGCCGATGCGCGTTCTGCAGCCCCTGTCGAAACTGCGCCGGCACAGCCGCCGCTCGCCGGCAGTGCTGATGCGCAGGCCGCAAATCCCGCTCCGGCCGCTCCGCCGGTGCGCCCGGTCAAGACCTCGGCGATTGCCGATACCGCGCCGATTCCGACCGCGCGTCCGGCCGACCAGCCCGTCAACGTCGTCGGCACCGTCACCGAGAAGGGCAATGTCCGGCCGCCCGCACAGCAGCCGAAGACGACTGAGGTCGCGGCCGCAGCTCCAGTCGCCGCAAAGCCACAGCAGGCCGCATCCGCCGGCGGCTACGGCATCCAGATCGCCTCGCTGCCTTCGGAAGACGAGGCGACCAAATCCTATGCCAACCTGTCGAAGAAATTCGCCAGCGTGCTTGGCGGCCGCAGTCATGAGATCCGCAGGGCCGATATCGCCGGCAAGGGTACTTTCTACCGTGTCCGCATTCCGGCCGGTTCCAAGGACGAGGCCGCAGCGCTCTGCGAACAGTATCGCGCGGCGGGCGGAAGCTGCCTGATCTCCAAGTAGATCGGTTTTTTGAACAGAATATAGGAGCGGCGGGCCGGATCGGCCCGCCGCTCTTTTTTGTGCATCAGGCCGGACCTTGCTCGCATTTGGCCGGGCGCCGTCTATGATTMGGATATGACCGAATCAAAAGCGATGATCCTTGGCTGCAGCGGCCTTTCCCTCACATCCGAAGAGAAAGCCTTTTATCGGGGCGAACGGCCCTGGGGCTTCATCCTCTTCGGGCGCAACATCTCCGAAGCACGGCAGATCACCGATCTCGTCGCCGAACTGCGCGACAGTGTCGGCTGGCATGCACCGGTGCTAATCGACCAGGAGGGCGGCCGCGTCCAGCGCATCCGCCCACCCGTTCTAGCGCGTTATCCTTCCGGCCAGACGCTCGGCGATCTCTATCGCCGCGATCGTATGCTCGGCCTGCGCGCCGCCTGGTTGATGTCGCGGCTGCACGCCTTCGACCTTTCGAGCCTCGGCATCGATGTCGATTGCCTGCCGGTGCTCGATGTGCCTGTCGAGGGCAGCAGCAACGTTATCGGTGACCGCGCCTATGGCGGCGATCCTGAAACCGTCATCGCGATGGGAAGGGCGGTTGYCGCAGGGCTGAAGGCCGGCGGCCTATTGCCTGTGATGAAGCATATGCCCGGCCACGGTCGCGGCTTTGCGGATTCACATCTGGAGCTGCCTGTCGTCACCGTCTCGCGCGATGAGCTGGAACTCCATGATTTCCCGCCCTTTGTCGCGATGAAGGACGAGTTGATGGCCATGACCTGTCATGTCGTTTTCGCCGCCATCGACCCGGACAATCCGGCGACGACCTCGCGCAAGGTGATCGACGGCATCATCCGCGAACACATCGGCTTTAACGGTCTGCTGCTCTCCGACGACAGCTCGATGAACGCTCTTTCCGGCACGATCGGTGAACGCGCGGCGAATATCATTGCAGGCGGATGCGATATCGTGCTGCATTGCAACGGCAATATGGACGAGATGCTAGATGTCGTGGCAAATGTTCCGCCGCTCGCCGGCATATCGCTTGCCCGCGCAAAAGCGGTGGAAGCAGGCTTCGCGGCGCCGGATACATCAGATGAAGCGGAATTGAGGGCGGAATTCGAGGCGATGTTTGCGACGGTCTGATCGTAAGGGAGTAGCTAGGTGAGCACGGTCAAGGGCACGGAACGTCCGCAGGCGGCGACGCCGATGGACAAGTTGTGGCAGGATAATGGTGCGGAGCGCGCTAGCCACGAGCCGGCGCTGGTGATCGACGTCGCCGGCTTCGAAGGCCCGCTCGACCTGTTGCTCTATCTCGCCCGAAACCAGAAGGTCGACTTGTCGCGCATTTCGGTGCTGGCGCTCGCCGAGCAATACCTGCTGTTCATCGAAAGCGCCCGGCGTATCCGCATTGAGCTTGCCGCCGACTATCTCGTCATGGCAGCCTGGCTTGCCTATCTCAAGTCGAAGCTGCTCATTCCCCAGCAGGTCAAGGATGACGGCCCTTCCGGCGAGGAGCTGGCGGCAACACTCGCCTTCCGCCTGAAACGTCTCGAAGCCATGCGGCAGGCGGCAGACGGCCTCGTCAACCGCAACCGCCTCGGCCGCGATATCTTCGTGCGTGGCGCCCCCGAGCATATTCCCGACCGGCAGCAGTCCGCTTACGCGGCAAGCCTCTACGATCTCCTGACCGCCTATGCGGCGCTGCGCCAGCGCCATGCCGTCACTCAGGTGACAATCGAGCGGCGCACCGTCTGGTCGCTGACCGATGCCCGCGAACTGCTGACCCAGATGATCGGCGAGATCGGTGACTGGACGGCGATGGAACATTATCTGCTGCGTTATCTCGCAGCGCCTGAAGAACGCGTCACGGCAATCGCCAGCGCCTTTGCCGCCTCGCTGGAGCTGGTGCGCGAGGGCAAGCTCGAAATCCGCCAGGACGGCGCCTTTCAGCCGATATACATGCGCCGCGGTCCGAAACATGCCACGCTGCAGGTGGTGGAACAGGAGCGGCCGGTTTGATCGACCTGAGGGGCGAAGAAGATTTCGAAGGCAATTTCGAAGGCAGGGGCCGCGACCTGCAGGCCGAGATCGAGGCCGAGCGCATCGCCGAGGCGCTGGTCTTCGCCTCCTCGCAGCCGGTCTCCGAAGGCTTCCTCGCGGAGCGCCTGCCCGAGAAGACCGACGTGCATGCGATCATGCTGCGCCTGAAGGAGCAATATGCGCCGCGGGGCGTCAATCTTGTGCAGGTCGAAGGCGCCTGGGCCTTCCGCACCGCCGCCGACTTGTCCTTCGTCATCCGCCGTGATGACAATGAGGTGAAGAAGCTTTCGCGCGCCGCACTGGAAGTGCTGGCGATCATCGCCTATCATCAGCCGGTGACCCGTGCGGAAATCGAAGATATCCGCGGCGTCCAGACCTCGCGCGGCACGCTTGACGTGCTGATGGAGGCGGGCTGGGTGCGCTTCCGCGGCCGCCGGCGCACACCGGGCCGGCCGGTGACATTGGGCACGACACGCGATTTCCTCGACCATTTCGGACTCGAAGAGCTGCGTGACCTGCCCGGTCTCGAAGAGTTGAAGGGAGCGGGCTTGCTGTCGGGCCGCATTCCGGCGAACTTCAATATTCCCTCGCCGTTGATGAACGACGAACTGACCGAGGACGAAGACCCGATCACCCAGATGGACCTCGAGGAACTGGGGTTGCTGGCACCGCGTGGCACCCCTGAAGATTGAGGGGCTTGCGTCTTGCTTTTGCCATGCATGGCGAAAACAATGGTGGCCACCACTTTTCGATGGGTCGATGGCTTGTCACAAAGGGCGATACCGTGACATTAAGCTCAATCCAAAGGGCTTGATGTTGGAAACGATGTTGGAAATCCTTACATCGTGGGAACATAGAAACAGGGAGTTAGCGTAATGGGTTCTTTTAGCATGTGGCACTGGCTGATCGTTCTGGTCATCGTGCTGTTGTTGTTCGGTCGCGGCAAGATTCCGGAACTAATGGGCGACGTTGCCAAGGGCATCAAGAGCTTCAAGAAGGGCATGACGGACGAAGACGCGCCGGATACGGCAAAAACCGTCGATCACAAGGCCGACGAAACGAAGTAACCAAGTCCGGGAAAAAGCGCAGCCCCCGCGCTTCCCGTCCAGGAGCCTTGCATGTTCGATATTGGCTGGACCGAGCTTTTGGTCATCGCGGTCGTACTGATCGTGGTTGTCGGTCCCAAGGATTTGCCGCCGATGCTGCGCGCTTTCGGCAAGATGACGCAGCGCGCCCGCAAGGTCGCGGGCGAATTCCGTGCGCAGTTCGATGAAGCGTTGCGCGAAGCGGAACTTGACGATGTCCGCCAGACGATCAGCGACGCCCAGAAACTCAACCCGGTCAACAGCCTGCGCGAGGCGATGAATCCGCTTCGCCAGATGGGCAACGAGATCAAGGCCGACCTGCAGAAGTCGACCACGGTCACGGAGAACAAGACCGAGGTGCCGCCCGATGCTGTTGCAGCCCCGACGCCGTCGATGAGCTTGCCGGAAACGCCGCCATTGGTRGCGACACCTGCGCCGTCGGAACAGGTCGCAGCAGCGATCGTGCAGGCTGATACGGTTGCCGCCAAGTCGAAGGCCGTGCGCAAGCCGCGCGTTAAGACTGCCGACAAGGTCGATGCTGCGGCCGCCGTTGCCGTGCCTGTGGAAAAACCGAAACGCACGACGGCAGCCAGGAAGCCTGCAACGCCGAAGAAGCCGGCGCAGACGAAGAAGGACGAGGCATGAGCGGTGACATCGAAGACAAGCCGCAGCCGTTGATCGAGCACCTGATGGAGCTGCGCACGCGGCTGATGTGGTCGATCGGCGCGTTTTTCGTCGCCTTCATCGCATGCTTCTTTTTTGCCAAGCATCTCTTCAACTATCTGGTCATACCCTACAAGACAGCCGTCGTGTGGGCGCATCTCGACGTCGAGAAAGCCCAGCTCATCTACACCGCGCCGCAGGAATTCTTCTTCACCCAGGTCAAGGTGGCGATGTTCGGCGGCCTTGTGGTCGCGTTCCCGATCATTGCCGCCCAGGTCTACAAGTTCGTGGCGCCGGGTCTCTACAAGAACGAGCGCCAGGCTTTCCTGCCGTTCCTGATTGCCTCGCCGGTCCTGTTCCTGATGGGCGGCGCGCTCGTCTATTTCTTCTTCACGCCGATGGTCATGTGGTTCTTCCTGTCGATGCAGCAGGCGCCAGGTCATGACGAGATAGCAATCTCGCTGATGCCGAAGGTCTCGGAATATCTGAGCCTGATCATGACGCTGGTCTTCTCCTTCGGCCTCGTCTTCCAGCTTCCCGTCGTCACCACGCTGCTTGCCCGTGTCGGTCTTCTGACGTCGCAATGGCTCGCCGAAAAGCGCAAGTTTGCTATCGTCCTCGCCTTTGTCGTCGCCGCCGTGCTGACGCCGCCGGATCCGATGTCCCAGATCGGCCTTGCGATACCGACGATCCTTCTCTACGAGATTTCCATCTATGCGGCGCGACTCGTGGAGCGCCAGCGTGCCCGGCAGGCGGTCGAAAAGGAAACCGGATCCGCAGACGTTGCCAAGACGGACAGCGTCTGAGCTGCGATCTGGAAATCCCCTCATGAACGCCGTCGACTGCATGATCCTTAAATCGCAATCGGTTTAGGGAATTGTGTAGCAATTCAAAGTGTTACAGTCCTTTGCGCGTCTGAGAAGACACGGCGGTGCTGTGACATCCGGTCGAGGCCCGATCAGGCTTTGGCCGGGCCACCTCTGTTGCAACGACCTGGAACGACGATGCTCGATATCAAATGGATCCGTGAGAATCCCGAAGCGCTCGATGCCGCCCTTGCCAAGCGCGGCGCGGAGCCTCTGGCCCAAAGCCTTGTCGCCCTCGATGAAAAGCGCCGCTCCGCCGTCCAAAGGGCGCAGGACTTGCTGTCCCGCCGCAACCTCGCCTCCAAGGAAATTGGCGCGGCGATGGCCCAGAAGAATAGCGAGCTTGCCGAGAAGCTGAAGGCCGAGGTGTCTGAACTGAAGACCCTGCTGCCGGCGATCGAGGAAGAGGACCGGCAACTGACGGCCGAACTCAACGACGCCCTCTCGCGCATCCCGAACATACCTTTCGACGACGTACCGGTCGGCAAGGACGAGCATGACAATGTCGTCACCCGCACCGTCGGCGAAAAGCCGCGCTGGAACCACGCACCGAAGGAGCACTTCGAAATCGGCGAAGCGCTCGGCTATATGGACTTCGAGCGCGCCGCCAAGCTCTCCGGCTCGCGCTTCACAGTTCTGACCGGGCCGCTCGCCAAGCTTGAGCGGGCACTCGGCCAGTTCATGATCGATCTCCACACCAGCGAGCACGGCTATACCGAAGTTAGTTCGCCGCTGATGGTGCGTGACGAGGCCGTTTATGGCACCGCCCAGCTGCCGAAATTCGCCGAGGATCTCTTCAGGACGACGGACGGCCGCTGGCTGATCCCGACGGCCGAAGTGACGCTGACCAATCTGGTGCGCGAAGAAATCCTCGATCAGGAAAAGCTGCCGCTCCGCTTTACCGCGTTGACGCCGTCCTTCCGCTCGGAAGCGGGCTCCGCCGGCCGCGACACGCGCGGCATGCTGCGCCAGCATCAGTTCTGGAAATGCGAGCTTGTGTCGATCACCGATGCCGAGAGCGCCGTTGCCGAGCATGAACGCATGACCGCCTGCGCCGAGGAAGTGCTGAAGCGCCTAGGCCTGCATTTCCGCACCATGACGCTTTGCACCGGCGATATGGGCTTCGGCTCGCGCAAAACTTACGATCTCGAAGTCTGGCTGCCGGGGCAGAATGCCTTCCGTGAAATCTCCTCCTGCTCGGTCTGCGGCGATTTTCAGGGCCGCCGAATGAATGCGCGCTACCGCGGCAAGGAAGACAAGAGCAACCGGTTCGTCCACACGCTGAACGGTTCCGGCACGGCCGTCGGCCGCTGCCTGATCGCTGTCCTTGAAAATTATCTGAACGAGGACGGTTCCGTCACGATTCCGGACGTTTTGCTGCCCTATATGGGCGGATTGACCAAGATCGAACGGGCGGCCTGAGGCGATGCGCATCCTGCTTACGAATGACGACGGCATTCACGCCGAAGGCCTTGCAGCGCTGGAGCGGATCGCGCGGACGCTGTCCGACGATGTCTGGATCGTCGCGCCCGAGACCGACCAGAGCGGCCTTGCCCATTCGCTGAGCCTCTCCGAACCGTTGCGGCTGCGCAAGATTTCCGACAAGCATTTCGCCCTGCGCGGCACGCCGACCGATTGCGTCATCATGGGCATCAGGCAGGTAATGGACATCAAGCCGGATCTGGTCCTGTCCGGCGTCAATTCAGGCTCGAACGTTGCCGACGATGTGACCTATTCCGGCACGATCGCCGGCGCCATCGAAGGCACCATGCAGGGCGTGCGCTCGTTTGCGCTGAGCCAGGCCTATCTCTATGAGGACGGCGCACGCATCGTGCCCTGGGAGGTCTGCGAGACGCATGCGCCGGCTCTTCTGGAAAAGCTGATGGTCCTGGACCTGCCGGAGGGTACGTTCCTCAATCTCAACTTCCCGAACTGCCGTCGCGACGAAGTCAATGGCGCCGAGGTGACCATGCAGGGCAAGCTCGCCTTCAATCTGCAGGTCGACGCCCGCTCCGACGGCCGGGGCTTTCCTTACTACTGGCTGAAGTTTGGCGAACGCGCCGGCGCATTCGTCGAGGGCACCGATATTCACGCCCTGAAGCATAACAAGATTTCGGTAACGCCTTTGAAACTGGATCTGACCGATTATTCCGTGACGGACCGCGTGGCGCGGGCCCTGGGATACGGAGCACAAGTTTGACGGCAAGACTGGCGGAGAAGGAGGGCTTTGCTGCGCTCGTCCTCAGATTGCGTGCCGAAGGCATCTCCGACCTCGATCTGCTGACGGCGGTCGAGCAGACGCAGCGCTCACTGTTTGTGCCGCCGCAATATGCCGACGACGCCTATTCAAGCCGGACGATCCCGATCGAGTGCGGCTCCTTTCTCGAAGGCATCGATTTTGCCGTCCGCATCCTGCATCACCTGAAGCTCAAGCCCGGCCAGCGCGTCCTGGAGATCGGCACCGGAAGCGGCTTTACCGCTGCCGTCATGGGCCGCATGGCCGAGCGTGTCCTGTCCATCGACCGCTACAAGACGCTGACAACGGCAGCGCAGCGGCGCATGGAATCGCTTGGTCTGCGCAGCGTCATCATTCGCCATGCCGACGGCAGTGCCGGCATGCAGGGCGAGGGCACCTTCGACCGCATCCTGGTGACTGCGGCCTTCAACGCGATGCCGCGCTTTTATACCGACCAGCTCGTTTCCGGTGGCTCGATGATCGCGCCGCTCATGATTTCCGAGAACGAGTGTCGCATGGTGCGGCTGACGAAAACCGGCAGCCGTTTCGAACGCGAGGAACTGTTCGAAGCACCCTATCTGCCGATCGTTCCGCGCCTTGCCTCGCTGTTGTAGGGCCTCGCTGCCCTAGGCGTAGATGTTTTCCGGACGGATCGGCATGAAATCTGAATATGCATCACAATCGGAAAAGCTGCTCGCAGTTTTCGGCATTATGCTCTGCGCACTACGATTTTTCACCCGTAAGCCTATGGTTATCAACTTCTCAAAAATATCGCACTGATTCCAGCATCTTAACCGCGTGGTAATACTAACGCGTTTTAATAGACTCACAAATGGTTGCGTTCTCAGTGGGTCGAGTCATGCGTTTCAGTC
>NZ_JBFUAY010000097.1:0-21525 GCF_056406015.1 Rhizobium sp. P1_E1
CCACCAAGATCGACCTCTTGATGAACCTCGTGAAGAAGGTCGATGCGCTCGTCATCGGCGGCGGCATGGCCAATACCTTCATCGCCGCTCGCGGCACCAATGTCGGCAAGTCGCTCTGCGAACATGATCTCGCCGAAACCGCCAAGCAGATCATGATCGAGGCCGCCACCGCCGGCTGCGCCATCATCCTGCCGGAGGATGGCGTGATCGCCCGCGAGTTCAAGGCAGGCGCCGCCAACGAGACGGTCGATATTAACGCCATTCCCGCCGACGCCATGGTGCTCGATGTCGGCCCGAAATCCGTCGAGGCCATCAACGCCTGGATCGAGCGCGCCGCAACCCTGGTCTGGAACGGCCCGCTCGGCGCCTTCGAGATCGAACCCTTCGATGCCGCAACCGTCGCTGCCGCGAAATACGCTGCTAGGCGCACGGTAGCCGGCAAGCTCACCTCCGTTGCCGGCGGCGGCGATACGGTCTCGGCGCTCAACCATGCCGGCGTTGCCGACGATTTCACCTATGTTTCGACCGCCGGCGGCGCCTTCCTCGAATGGATGGAAGGCAAAGAGCTTCCCGGCGTCGCGGTCCTCAACGCTGCAAAATAATCCGCAAGACTGATTTCGCAGATTTTACATGTGGATAGACCGCGGAAGAAAAGAAGCTTCCGCGGTCTTTTGCTCAGAGGACGAAAAAAATCCCAACTTTCAAACGATTGAATTGAATTCAATCGTTTCAATGACTTAGCCTTCCATTTTCCTCCCTATAAACTTCTGTTATCCGCGTTCTATATTCCTGAAGTGCCGATGTTTATTGTTGTGGAGAGAACGAAATGAGCGAACGAGTGGAAGACATTGCAGTGCAGATGGTTACGGGCGGCCGGGGACTGCTCGCGGCCGATGAATCGACCTCCACCATCAAGAAGCGTTTCGACGCGATCAATCTCGAATCGACCGAAACCAGCCGGCGCGACTATCGCGAAATGCTCTTCCGCTCCGACGAAGCGATGAAGAAATATATCTCCGGCGTCATCCTCTTCGAAGAGACCCTGTTCCAGAAGGCCGCGGACGGCACGCCTTTCGTCGATATCATCCGCGCTGCCGGCGCCATTCCCGGCATCAAGGTCGATACCGGCGCCAAGCCGATGGCCAAATATCCCGCTGAAACCATCACCGAAGGCCTCGATGGCCTCGGCGAGCGACTTGCCAGATATTATGAAGCCGGCGCCCGCTTCGCCAAGTGGCGCGGCGTCATCGCCATCTCGTCGACCTTGCCGACCCGCGGTTCCGTCCGCGCCAACGCTCAGGCGCTTGCTCGTTATGCCGCACTTTGCCAGGAGGCCGGGATCGTTCCGATCGTCGAGCCGGAATGCCTGATGGACGGCAAACCGGGCGACCACAATATCGACCGCTGCGCCGAAGTAACCGAGTTCACGCTGCGCATCGTCTTCGAGGAACTCGCCGATGCCCGCGTCAACCTCGAAGGCATGATCCTGAAGCCGAACATGGTGATCGACGGCAAGAACGCCCGCAAGGCCTCGGTCGCGGAAGTTGCCGAACGCACTGTCAAGGTGTTGAAGGCGACCGTTCCATCAGCCGTTCCCGGCATCGCCTTCCTCTCCGGCGGCCAGACGACCGAAGAAGCGACAGCCCACCTTTCGGCGATCAATGCCACCGGCGGCCTGCCCTGGTTCGTCACCTTCTCCTACGGCCGCGCCCTGCAGGACAGCGCGCTCAAGGCCTGGAGCGGCAAGCAGGAAAACGTCGCCGCCGGCCAGCGCGAATTCACCCACCGCGCCGAGATGAACAGCCTCGCCGCCAAGGGTAACTGGAAGAAGGACCTGGAAAAGGCCGCGTGATTATTAACGCTTAGGACTGGGCAGGGGCGGCAAAAGCAGTGTAGCCGCCCCTGCCCCGTCCCTCTCCCCTTCCTCCCATTGTCACGGCGACAAGAAACCGCTTCGTTCCCTCGAAAACCGTGATTACTCATAGCGGCCTGTCACAACAGGAGCCGCCATGAACACCCTCTCCTACGTCACCGTCGATGTTTTCACCTCCACTCGCTTCGAGGGCAATCCGCTTGCCGTCATTTCCGATGCGCGCGGTCTGAGCGATGCGGCGATGCAAAAGATCGCCACCGAGTTCAACTATTCCGAAGTCACATTCGTCCTGCCGCCGGAAGACGCTCAAAATTCCGCCCGCGTGCGCATCTTCACGCCGACGATGGAAATACCCTTCGCCGGCCACCCGAACGTCGGCACCGCCTATGCGCTCGGCCAGCAGGCGGAGATCTTCGGCAAGCCGGTCGGCGATACGCTGCGCTTCGAGGAAAAGGCTGGCCTCGTCGAAGTCAGCCTGAAACGCAGCGGCGGAAAGGTTGCTGCTGCCGCCATCCGCGCACCGCAGCCGCTGGCGATCGGCGATATCATTGCCGAGGAAACCGTCGCCGGCTGCGTCTCGCTCGACCCTGGCGTCATCGTCAGCACCACCCATGCCCCGGTCTTCGCCTCGGTCGGCCTGAACTTCGCCATTGCAGAGCTGAATGGGCTCGAAGCGCTGGCCGCCGCCCGCCCGAACCTTGCCGGGTTTCAGGCAGCTGCCGGCCGCAAGGCGACGAGCGGCCACGACTTCTCGCTCTTCCTCTATGTGAGGACAGCCGAAAATCCATGGAATATCCGCGCCCGCATGTTCGCGCCGCTCGATAACGTGGCCGAAGATCCGGCAACGGGCAGCGCGTCAGCGGCGCTTGGCGCCTATCTCGTCTCGCTTGCGCCGAAGACCGATATGAACGCCCGCATCACCATTGAACAGGGCGTCGAAATGGGCCGCCGCAGCGTCATCACCCTTGATGTCGCGAAGTCCGGCGGCATCGTCACCGATGTCGTCATCTCCGGAGGCTGCGTTTCCGTCATGCGCGGAGAAATAAGCTTGCAGGACTGACGATCCCGGTGGGGTCGTCGCGCCCGGTTATGCGTAATCCAGGGGCTACATCATGAAGTCGCGTGAAAGCAGAGCCACTGCCCAGACGCCGAAAGCGATCAGCGCGATCTTCCAGAAATCCATCCGCCGTCGGAGGCCGGGAAGCCCGAGCGGCTTGATCAGCTGTATCGCCATGGCAAGGATGAGCAGCAAGGCTATCAGCTTTGTCATGCTTTATTTTTTCCGTTTTTCGGAATGTCACAGGACGGACATTTTTCCGCGCGAACAAGAGGATCTCGACACGCCGTAAAGACATTCCGGGGCACAATCAATCATCTTGAGGCTGGGCTGACGCAGGTCCTGCCTTATGTCCATTGCAAATCGCTAAGACCGAGTCTGGGGAAATGAAGAGAAATCTGCTGTCCGTCGCCGCGCTGCTCTTTGGTACGCTCTTCCTTTTCATGGGCAATGGCCTGCAGGGCATCCTGCTTCCTGTGCGCGGCAATCTCGAAGGCTACGCCACGACGACGCTCGGCCTGCTCGGCACGTCATGGGCTGGAGGCTTTGTCATCGGCTGCCTGGTGGCACCGAAATTGGTGCGCCGTGTCGGCCATGTGCGCGCCTTCTCCGGCTTCATCTCGATCATCGCCATCATCGCGCTGGTCAGCGGCATCATCATCCATCCGGTCTGGTGGGTGGTTCTGCGGGCCGTCACAGGCTTCTCCACCGCCGGCACGTCAATGATCATCGAAAGCTGGCTGAACGAGCGCGCCAGCAACGAGAGTCGCGGCGCGATCTTCTCGCTCTATATCGGCATCACACTGCTCGGCGTCGTCGGCGGCCAGATGATGATCCCGCTCGAGGATGTGCGCACGCCGGTGCTGTTCATGATCTGCGGCATCTTCTATTGCATCGCCATGCTGCCGACGACGCTTTCGACCGCCGCTTCGCCGCAGCCGCTGAAGGCGGTGCGCCTCGACCTGCCCGCGCTCTATCGCAACTCGCCGGTCTCCTGCCTCGGCATCCTGCTCGTCGGCATCGCCAATGGGGCCTACGGCACGCTCGGCGCAGTCTTCGGTGCCGGCGCCGGCCTCTCCGACACCAGCATCGCCATCATGATGAGCGCCACCATCTTCGCCGGCGCCGTGATGCAACTGCCGGCCGGCCGGCTTTCCGATCGCATTGACCGGCGCTATGTGCTCGCCGCCATGTCCGGCATCGCTGCCGTTGCGGGCCTGCTGATCTTTCTGCTCCACCCGACGTCCGCCGGCTTGCTGATCGGGCTCGTTGTCCTTTACGGCGCGGTGGCCAATACGCTCTATCCGATCGCCGTCGCCCACGCCAACGACTTCGCGGCGTCGGAGGATTTCGTCAAGGTCTCCGGTGGCCTGCTACTGCTCTATGGCATCGGCACGGTGATCGGCCCGACGATCGGCGGCCCGGTCATGTCGGCGATCACCCCACATGCGCTTTTCCTCGTCACCGCCATCGCCCATGTGCTGATCACCGTCTACGCCATCATCAGGAGCCGCATCCGCGCCGCCGTCCCGGCCAGCGACCGCGACGCCTACACGACGATCCCGACCGGCACCTCGCCGATGCTGACACCGCAAAGCATGTCGCTTGCCGATCGCGGCACCGGCAAACCTCCCGAAACCGGAAAGTCTCCCGAAAGCGGCGATCCTGCGGTAAAGTTCGGCTAGAACAGGATGATTTTAGGCCGGGTCGGCCTAAAATCTGAATCCTGTTCTACACTCTATAGTTAGAGCATGATGTCGTCCGAAAACCGCTCACACTTTTCGGCATCTTGCTCTAGAGCAATTCCAGCAAAAGTGCGCATCGGTTTTGCGTTCCGGAATTGCGTGAGAAAAGCTATAGGCAGAGAACGGAGGACGAACCATGAGCTTCATCGATGATGACCGGCCGCAGAAGAAAGTCGCCCACGAGATCGGCGCCGATCTCTCCATGCTTTCGGTCGACGAGTTGAAGGCGCGGGTGGAATTGCTGAAGACGGAGATCGCCCGTCTCGAGGCCGAGGCCGGTCGCAAGGCCTCCGGGCGGCAGGCGGCGGAAAGCTTCTTCCGCTCGTAATCCGCTAAAACCCCGAAAAACAAGGCTATAGGCGGATAAAATTGCCCGCCTCAAGTCTTAATTCGGCACAATGTTAATAAAATATTAAGCTTTATAAGATATTACTATATTCATCCGGATTTTCTCTGGATCTCAGACAGTTTTCCAAGCGGTGAATTGGTCTGATTTTTCTCCCTGTTTTACCTTGAGAGCCGCGTTTGCGGCTCTTCTTTTTCCTATGGCCGGCGCACTTCCACGAAACTGTGGAGATTAACCCTTTCTTAAGAAACGGCTTGCGCATTTGGGCTAATGATACCATCTTAAAGTCATAAAGACCCGGCCTGGAAACTTTTCCGTCGGTGCCGGCGTTACCTGAATATATGTAGCTGCGTGCAAACAGGGACTATTGCGATGTCGGAAGTTGGGTTGAACACGATCAGTTTTGCAGGCCGCGCCGCTGCATCCTCGCAGTTCAAGGCACTTTACGCGGAAGGCATGTCGCTGGTCGAAGAGACTGCCGCCTACCTCGACGGCCAGGGCCGCGCCGCCTCCAAGGTTCTGCCGCGGATGGCCTCGGTTCTCTACGCCGCGGAATCGATGCGCCTGACCACCCGCCTCATGCAGATGGCCTCCTGGCTGCTGTTGCAGCGCGCCGTCAACAATGGCGAAATGTCCCGTGACCAGGTGCTCGCTGAGAAGAACAAGGTTCGCCTCGACGGCTTCAACGTCGACCGCGCCGCACCCGGCTGGAGTGACCTGCCGGAATCCTTCCGCGACCTCGTCGAACGCTCGCTGCGTCTGCAGAACCGTATCGCCCTGCTCGACCGCGAGATCTACCGCCCGTCCGAAGCGGTGATCATTCATGATAATCAGAACAGCGTCCAGGCCCAGCTTTCCCTGCTGCAGACCGCCTTCGGCAACAACTGACCGATCCGCAAGAATTCGATACAAACCGGCTGCGTCTTAGGTGGCCGGTTTTTTGTTTGCCGCTGAACACCACCATTCCGACAGCGTCCTTGGCACGTCTGAAAAGACGTGCTGCGCTGTAAGCCATTGCAAACGCAAAAAAGCCCGGCGAAACCGGGCTCTCTTCGAATTCCATCGAGCAAAAGCGATTAGAGGCCGAGGCCGCCGAAACGCTTGTTGAACTTGGAGACGCGGCCACCGCGATCCATGAGCTGCTGGTTGCCGCCGGTCCAGGCCGGATGCGACTTGGAATCGATCTCGAGGTTCATGACAGCGCCCTCCGAACCCCAGGTCGAGCGGGTTTCGTATTCGGTGCCATCGGTCATGACTACCTTGATCATGTGATATTCGGGATGGATGCCTGCCTTCATAACAATCTTCCTGCGATACCGGAGTTCAATTTGCCGCATGCAGTTGCGGCCAACGAACCGATTGAATAAATGAAGCCGCAGTCGTGATGGCTACGGCTTCCCATTAGGATGCGGTGCCTATACATGAAGGACGCCTAGATAACAAGAGCCTACAGGCCGCATTGCGCGGGTCCTGCGGGCGATCGGAGACGATTTGGCAGAGCAGGCACGGGCTGAGGAAAACAAAAGGCGGTCGCTACAGCCGCTCGGCAGGCTGACGCCCTACGTCATGCGTTATCGCGGCATGGTGGCCGGTGCGCTGATGTCGCTGGCGCTTGCCGCCATCACTTCGCTGGCGCTGCCGCTCGCCGTGCGTCGCATGATCGATCACGGCTTCACCCAGTCGGACGGCCGCTTCATCAACAGCTACTTCGCCATGCTGATGGTCATGGCCGTCGTGCTCGCGGTCGCAAGCGCGCTGCGTTATTATTTCGTCATCACCATCGGCGAGCGCATCGTCGCCGATCTTCGCCGCGATGTCTTTTCCCATGTGACGAGGCTGTCGCCCTCCTTCTTCGACGTCAACCAGTCCGGCGAGATCGTCTCGCGCCTGACCGCCGATACGACACAGATCAAGTCGGCCGTCGGCGCCACCGCCTCGGTGGCGCTCAGGAACCTCATTCTCTGTATTGGCGCCATGGGCATGATGATCGTCACCTCGCCGAAGCTTTCGAGCCTCGTCATCGGAGCGATCCCGCTGATTGTCTTCCCGCTCGTCGCCTTCGGCCGCTCGGTGCGCAAACGTTCGCGCGCCGCCCAGGATACGCTCGCCGATGCCTCCGCCTTCGCCAACGAGACGATCGCCGCGACCCGCACCGTTCAGGCCTTCAACGGCGAGGATGCCGCAGCGACGCGTTACGGCACTGCCGTCGAATCCGCCTACGAGGCTRCCCGCGCCGCGATCCGCTCGCGCGCGCTGCTGACGGGRATCGCCATCACGCTGATTTTCGGCAGCGTCGTCGCCGTGCTCTGGGTCGGCGCCCATAGCGTGCTTGCTGGCACGCTCTCGGCCGGCACGCTCGGCCAGTTCCTACTCTATGCCGTCATCTCCGCCGGGTCGCTAGGCGCGCTGTCGGAGGTCTGGGGCGAACTTTCGCAGGCAGCCGGTGCTGCCGACCGGCTGACCGAACTTCTCGACGAAGTCTCGCCGATCACAGCCCCCGCCAGCCCGCAGGCTCTTCCTTCGCCTAGCCGTGGTCGCGTCGAATTTTCCGGTGTGCATTTCGCCTATCCCTCGCGCCCCGGAAAATCGGCACTGCATGGCTTAAGCTTCGCCATCACGCCAGGCGAGACGGTCGCCATCGTCGGCCCTTCCGGTGCCGGCAAGAGCACCGTCTTTTCGCTATTGCTGCGCTTCTACGATCCGCAGCAGGGCAGCGTGACGATCGATGGCGTCGACGCGCAGCTGACGACGCCCGACGAGCTGCGCCAGCGCATCGCCATCGTGCCGCAGGATGTCACCATCTTTGCCGCTTCGATCCATGACAACATCGCCTTCGGCCGCCCCGGCGCCTCGCGTGACGAGGTCCGCGCCGCAGCCCTTGCCGCGCAGGCCGACGAATTCATCGCCCGGCTGGACCAGGGTTACGAGACCGAGGTCGGCGAACGCGGCATCACGCTCTCCGGCGGCCAGCGCCAGCGCATCGCCATTGCCCGCGCCATCCTGAAGAACGCCTCCGTGCTGCTGCTCGACGAGGCGACCTCAGCGCTTGACGCCGAAAGCGAGACGCTGGTGCAGAAGGCGCTCGACGGCCTGGTGGACGGCCGTACGACGCTCGTTATCGCCCATCGCCTGGCAACCGTGCTGAAGGCCGACCGCATTCTCGTCATTGATCAGGGCCGCGTCGTCGAGGAGGGCACGCATCAGAGCCTGATCCGCCATGGCGGCATCTATGCCCGGCTGGCGCGACTACAATTCGACGCCGCCAACGAGGATGTGCTCGCTGCGGCGAAATAGCCGGCGCGCACTTCTCCTGCCAACAACGACTAAAGTCTGAACCCGCTGCGCCTCCCCGCGGTTGTCTTTCGCGCGTTCTGCCCTAACCTCCTCATTMCCCGGGGTGGGGATATGGCTGCTGAAATCCTTGGGAGGAGATAGGAATGGCACTTTCCGATATGACGCGACGTATGGGCCTTGCGCTCAGTTTCGGTGTGCTTGCGGCCCTTGCCGTCGGTGCGTCTGCCACTGCTGCGGATTTTCCCGATCGCGCGATCACCATGGTCGTGCCCTTCGCGGCCGGCGGGTCGACCGATGTCGTCGCCCGCATCGTCGCGCAGAAGATGTCAGAGGATCTCGGCCAGCAGGTGATCGTCCAGAACGTCGCCGGCGCCGGCGGCAATCTCGGCGCCGGTAACGTCGCCCGCGCCGAACCGGACGGTTACACCATCCTGATGGGCACGGTGGCGACCCACGCCCTCAATCCGCTGATCCTCAAATCGACCCCCTACGATCCCGAGAAGGATTTCGCGCCGATCTCGCTGCTCGTCGTCGTGCCGAATGTGCTGGTCGTCAATCCGGAATTGCCGGCGAAGACCGTGCAGGAGCTGATCGCCCTGCTGAAAGCCGAGCCCGACAAATACAGCTACGCCTCATCGGGCAACGGCACGCCGCTGCATCTTTCCGGAGAGCTCTTCAAGTCCATGGCCGGCGTCAGCATGCAGCACATTCCCTATAAGGGCGCCGGCCCGGCATTGAACGACGTCATCGGCAACCAGGTGCCAATCATGTTCGACAACCTGCCCTCGTCGTCGAGCCACATCAAGGCTGGCACCCTGCGGGCGCTGGCGGTGACCACGGCCGAGCGCGCGCCCTCCTTCCCCGATGTGCCCACGATCGCCGAGTCAGGCATTCCAGGTTACGAGACCTATACCTGGAACGCGCTTTTCGCCCCTGCCAAGACGCCGAACGAAGCGGTGATGCGCCTCAACGCCTCGGCTAAAAAGGCGCTTGCCGACCCTGCCGTCGCTGAACGCATGAAGGAATTCAGCGCCACCATCGTCGGCTCGACGCCGGAGGAACTCGCCACCCATGTGAAGGGCGAGCTCGCCAAATGGGGACCGGTCGTCAAGGGCGCGAACATCCAGATGGAGTGATGCCGGAGCATGATGCCGAAAAGTGTGAGCGGTTTTCGGATGACATCATGCTCTACGCTTTAATGAGAACAGGATTCAGATTTTAGGCCGACCCGGCCTAAAATCATCCTGTTCTCGGGGCATAGCCGCTGGCGCCCTCATTCGCTTGCGTCCAATGGAAACGGTGACAATTGGACGCTAAGCAACCCAATCCTGATTAAGGCAGTGGAAAAGCTCGCCATTTTGATCTAGCCTTCGCTAAGCTGATGGTTGCAATTCAGCGTTTTGGGATTTCGGGAGACATCTATGTATAAATTCGAAGTCTATAAGGATAAGGCCGGCGAGTTCCGCTTCCGCTTCAAGGCATCGAACGGGGAAGCTATGTTCTCGTCTGAGGGCTACAAGGCGAAGGCGTCCGCCATGAGTGCCATCGAATCCATCAAGAAGAACACGCCAAGCGCCGAGGTCGTCGACCAGACGAAGGCCGAGTCCTGAGCAGACCGGCAGCGGCGACGTGATTGCCGCCCTGCCCTTTCGCACCCTTGAGCAGCGCCGGCGCCCTTGAGCCCGGCCCGCTTGCGATTTTCGGTGCCCTTTTTCTTTTTCGCATATTTTTTTGAAAGCCATGTCGAAACGACCGGTGGTCGCGCCTCATTGTTTCGGAACGGCCGCTCCGCTCCGCCGGGCTTTACGATTTTCGGGATCTCGATCCCCGCTATCGGCATGCCCGGATCAACGCAACAACGAGATCAGGAGTTTTCCATGCAATATGCTCTCATCATTCGCGAGGCCGCCGAGGATTTCGCCCGCCGCGGCGATCCCGCTTATCGCGACGGCTGGGTCGCCTACAGCAAGGCGCTCGCTCAGGCAGGGATCATGACCGGCGGCGCCGGGCTGACAGGCCCGGAAACCGGCACGATCGTGCGCCGCAAAGGCGAGGAACACGATGTTCAGGACGGGCCTTATCCGGAAGGCAAGGAACAGCTCGGCGGCTTCTATCTGATCGACGTCCCCGACATCGATACAGCACTCGAATGGGCGACCCGCGTCCCGATCTCCGACAAGGGTTCGGTCGAGGTGCGTCCGCGCTTGCAGATGTGAGGCGGTAATGCCGCCCGATGCCGGACGCGCTGCCGAAAAGGTGGCGCGTCAGTCCTACGGCAAGCTGATCGCCTTCCTCACCGCCCGCTCGCGCGACGTGGCGGCAGCAGAGGACGCATTGTCGGAAGCGCTGGCTTCGGCGCTTCGCGTCTGGCCGGAGCGCGGCATTCCCGGCAATCCGGAAGCCTGGCTGCTGGTTGCCGCCCGCCGCAATCTCATGCAGGCGGCCCGCCATCGCACTGTCGAGGCCAATGCGCAAACGACGATATCGATCGCCTTTGAGGAGGCGGAGGAACGCATGAACGAGGCCGGCAACGCCATCTTTCCCGATGAGCGGCTGAAGCTGCTCTTCGCCTGCACCCATCCCGCCATCGACCGCTCCGTGCATACGGCGCTGATGCTGCAGACCGTTCTCGGCATCGAGGCAAAGACTATCGCGCGGACCTTCGTCGTCTCACCTGAGGCGATGAGCCAGCGGCTGGTGCGGGCCAAGGTAAAGATCCGCGATGCCGGCATTCCCTTCGCCGTCCCGCCTCGCCCCACCTTGCCGGAGCGGCTTGCGGCGGTGCTCTCGGCGATCTACGCGGCTTACGGTCTCGGCTGGGACGGTCTCGACGGAGAGGACGAACACCCTTCACTTGCCGGCGAGGCGATCTGGCTCGGCCGCGCGCTTCTGGCGGTGCTGCCGGACGAACCGGAAGCGGTCGGGCTGCTCTCCTTGATGCTTCATTGCGAAGCTCGCCGCAGCGCCCGGCGCGACGGTAGCGGCCGATATGTGCCGCTGGACGAGCAGGATATGGCCGCGTGGAACGCGATCATGATTGCCGAGGCGGATGCACTGTTGCGCAAGGCCGGCGGCTTCGACCATTTCGGCCCCTTCCAGTGTCAGGCGGCGATCCAGTCCGTGCATGCGGCGCGCCGGCTGTCAGGTACGACCGACTGGCAGGCGCTGACGACACTCTACGCGGCGCTGGTGATGATGAAGCCGACGCTGGGTGCACGCGTCAGCCAAGCTGCGGTGATCGGCAGGGCCTTGAACGCCGCTGCCGGCCTGGAAGTGCTCGACCGGCTCGATCCGCGCGACGTCGCAAGCTACCAGCCCTACTGGGCCGTGCGTGCCTTTCTCCTGACCCAGGCCGGCGATGATACCGCGGCAGCCGATGCCTATATGACAGCGATCGGCCTCAGCGACAGCCCCGCCGTGCGCGATTTCCTCGCCGGCCGCTTGAAGGGCGCGCAGCAGGGAATGTCGGGCCACTGCATAATTCCCTAAATCGGAATCGATTTAGGGAATTATGCAGCAATTCAAAGTGTTACAGCGTCATTTGCGCGTCTGAAAAGACGCGCGGCGCTGTAATCATTTCTCGGTCAGCTTCAGCTCGATGCGGCGATTGGTAGAGTGCGCATCCGGCGTATCGCCTGGCGCGATCGGCTGGAACTCGCCGAAGCCGGCGGCGACCAGCCGATCGGCTGGTACACCCTGTGCGATCAGAAACTTGACGACCGAAATCGCGCGCGCCGAGGAGAGCTCCCAATTGTCGCGATAGCGACCCGTTCCGGCAAGCGGCACATTGTCGGTATGGCCATCGACGCGCAGCACCCAATTGATCTCCGGCGGAATTTCCTTGGCGAGATCGAGGAGGGCCGCGGCAAGCTTCGCCATTTCGGTCTGCCCCTCCGGGTTGAGATCGGCGCCGCCCGATGGAAACAGCACTTCCGACTGGAAGACGAACCGGTCGCCGACGATGCGGATATTCTCGCGGTCCGAGAGGATCTCGCGCAGACGGCCGAAGAAGTCGGAACGGTAGCGGTTCARCTCCTGCACGCGCGCGGCGAGCGCCACGTTGAGGCGACTGCCGAGGTCGGCGATCTTGGTCTGCGAGACCCGGTCTTTCTCCTCCGACGCCTGAAGAGCAGCTTCGACGGCGGCGATCTGGCTGCGAAGCGCTGATATCTGCTGGTTCAGCAGTTCTACTTGGCTGAGCGCCCGTTCGCTCACCTGCTTCTGCTCGTCAAGCTCCTGCGTCATCGAGCCGATCCGCTTCTGCGCCGCATCCTGACCGCCCGAACCGGCATTCAGCAGCGCCTGCAGCCGCGAACGGTCGCCTTCGGCGCTGGCAAGCGAGGCCTGCAGGTTGGCGACAGAATCCTGGAGATCCTGGTTGCTACCCTTTTCGAGCGCGAGAAGCTGCGTCAGCTCGTTGATCTGGCTGTTCAGGCGATTAAGCACCTCATCGCGTCCGGTGATCTCGCGGCTGAGGATGAACTGCCCGACGACGAAGACCGTCAGCAGGAACATGATTGAGATGAGCAGCGTCGACAGCGCATCGACGAAGCCCGGCCAATAATCCACCGTGCGTTCGCGGCGCCGGTTGCGGGCAAGAGCCATAGCTTACTTGCCCTCGCTCTTTTCTGTCTGGCTGGCGCGGTCGCGCATGCGCTCGCCCCTCTCGCCTGCGCGCTCCTGCACGCCGATGCGCTCGGCAAGCCGGTCGAGCGTGCGGCGCATGGCCTTCGCCTCGTCCTGCTGTGCCTCGATCCAGTCGCGCAGCATCTGCTGCTCGTTGCGCATGTTCTTGACGAGGCCCTGAATACCTTCGGCAAGGCTCGCCATGGCGGCGACGGAGCGCTGGCTGCCGGCGCCGCCCTCTTCGGAGACCTTGCGCAGATAATCGGAGAGCGCGCGCATGTCGTCCGAGGAGCCGCCGGATACGGCCTCGAGAGCCGGGGCAAGATCGGAGCCGACATCCGTGACCGAGGAAAGCCAGTTTTCCAGCTCCATGTAGAAGCGGTTTTGCGCGCGGCCGGCCTGCAGGTCGAGGAAGCCAAGAATGAGCGAACCGGAAAGGCCGAGCAGCGAGGAGGAGAAGGCCTGGCCCATGCCGGAAAGCGGCGTGGAAAGCCCTTCCTTCAGCGCCGAGAGCACGTCTCCGGTGCCGTTCGAGCCGGCATCGAGGGACTGAATGACAATGCTGATCGAACTGATCGTGCCGATGAGGCCCCAGAAGGTGCCGAGCAGGCCGAGGAAGACCAAGAGGCCGATCAGGTAGCGTGAAACATCGCGCGATTCGTCGAGGCGAGTAGCGATCGAATCGAGGATCGAGCGCAGCGCCGTCGTCGACAGCGCCACTGAGGACTTGCGGCTGCCGAGCAGCGCCCGCATTGGCGCAAGCAGCCGCGGATTGCGGTTCACCTTGTCGGCGCTGCCGGCGGCGCGGAACGAATTAAACCAGCGCACCTCAGGGCGAAGCGCCAGTACATGGTTGAAAACAAGGATGATTCCGACCGCGAGAACGCCGACGATCAGGCCGTTGAGGCCCGGATTGTGCATGAAGGCGGTCTGCGTCTGCCGGAAGAGGATGGCGGCGATAAAGCCGACGATGACGAGGAAAAGCAGCATCGTCCAGAGGAAGGGCATGGGACTCGAAAGCCTGTTGGCATAAATGCCAGCCGTCTTTTCGGTGGAGCCGATCTCCGCCACATTCACATTTTCCATAGGGTCGCTGCCTCCGGAGTCATTGCTGGCGGAGACTAGAGCAACATTGTGCCGAATTGAAGTATGCCGGGGCGAAAACCGTGACTTTACAACAGCCAGATTTTCGTTCGGTCACTTGGCCGGAACCGGCCGCTTGACGACTTCGATCAGCGCCTTGTGGATGATCTCGTTGCCGGCGACGATCGCGCCGCTCTCCAGCATCGTCGCGCCACCGTCCCAGTCGGTGGCGAAACCGCCGGCTTCGCGGATGAGCAGGATGCCGGCAGCCATGTCCCACGGCGCAAGCTCCGCTTCCCAGAAACCGTCGAACCGCCCGGCAGCGACATAGGCAAGATCGAGCGTCGGCGAACCCAGACGGCGGATGCCCGCCACTTCGCCCATCACGTGGCGAAGTTCGACCAGGAACTTGCCGTGATTGCGCTTGCCGAGCGCCGGCACACCACAGCCGATGACGCAATCCGACAGCGCGCGACGCGCGGCGACGCGCAGGCGCCGGTCGTTGAGGAAGGCGCCGCCACCGCGCTCGGCGGTATAGAGCTCGTCGGTCGCCGGATTGAAGACGACGGCGGCAACGATCTCGCCGTTGCGTTCGAGCGCGATCGAGACAGCGAAGGCCGGGATGCCGTGCAGGAAGTTCGTCGTGCCGTCGAGCGGGTCGACGATCCAGCGATGCGCGCCGTCGGTGCCCTTGATTTCCTCGCTTTCCTCGCCGAGGAAGCCATAGGTCGGACGCGCCTTGAGCAGCTCTTCCCTGACGATCTTTTCGGCCTTGCGGTCGGCGGTGGAAACGAAGTCACCCGGTCCTTTCACGGACACCTGCAGGTTCTGCACTTCGCCGAAATCACGTCCCAGCGACTTTCCTGCCTTGAGGGCAGCCTGAACCATGACATTGAGAAGAGCTGAACGGGCCATCGGCGCATTTTTCCTTGGGACTGATACGGGGCGCGCGCGCTGCCAGGGGCGGGAAGTGTCCCTGAACATGCATGACAGGCAGCGCTGCGAAGATTGGCGGCCTCAAGACCACAAAATCAGGGAAATTTCAAGGGGAGGCGCGCATGGCTGCCCTGCGGCGGCGGAAACCATTCATTTTATTCTGGACAGATCAGTCCAATAAGAGTAGAAGCCTGTTCATGGCACGACACAAGGAATTCGATCGCGACACCGCCCTTCATGCCGCCATCGGCGTATTTTCCGAGCATGGCTATGAAGGCACCTCGACCGAGGAATTGCTGACGGCGATGAAGATCAGCCGGCAAAGCATGTACGACACCTTCGGCGACAAGCGCGGTCTCTATCTGGAAGCGCTGAAGCGCTACAATGTGGAGAGCATCGATAAGATCATCGCCGATCTTCGCCGCGAAAACCGGCCGATCGAGGCGCTGGAAGGTGCTCTTGTCGCTTTCGCCTCGCGTCCCGCTGCCGAGGCGCGGCGCGGCTGCCTCGGTGTCAGCGCCATCTGTGAATTCGGCCGCACCGATGCCGAGATCGCAGCTCTTTCCGACAGCGCCGGCCACGCGCTTCACGCGGCGATCGGGAGCCTTCTCGCAGAGGCTCGCAGGACCGGAGATCTCGCAACAGAGATCGATATCGCCGACGCCATCCCGTTTCTCGGCGCTGCTTTGTCGGGCATGAAAGTCAGCGCCCGAAACGGCGTCCCACCCGAGACGCTCCGCGGTATCGCACGCATGGCAATCAGAAGCCTCCGCTGACGATGGGGCAACTCCCAAACGGCCTTTCCACGGCCAATTCTAGACTGATTAATCCAAAAACAAAGGAAACCTGCATGTCTCAACCCCTTTCCACCAAGATCGCCCTCGTCACCGGCGGCTCGCGCGGCATCGGCGCCGCCATCGTCCGAAGGCTCGCCGCTGATGGCGCCGCCGTCGCCTTCACTTATTCCAACTCCGAGCACAAAGCGAAGGCGATCGTCGCCGAGCTGGAGGCTGCTGGCGGCAGGGCGCTGGCGATCCGGGCCGACAGTGCCGATGCGAAGGCCGTACAGGATGCCGTCGCGCTGACAGCCGGGCATTTTGGCGGTCTCGACATTCTCGTCAGCAATGCCGGCATTCTCATCCTCAACCCGCTCGACGACTATTCACTCGAAGATTTCGACCGGATGTTCGCCGTCAACGTCCGCGCTGCCTTCGTCGGCATCCAGGCAGCGGCAAGACACATGAAGGAAGGCGGCCGCGTCATCACCATCGGCAGCGTCACCGCCGATCGCAGCGGCTTTCCGACCTCCTCGGTCTATAGCATGACGAAAGGCGCGATCGCCTCGATGACCCGCGGCCTCGCCCGCGATCTCGGCCCACGCGGCATCACCGTCAACAACATCCAGCCCGGCCCGACGGCGACCGACATGAACCCCAATGAGGACGATCATGAGCGCCTCAAGCCGCTGATGGCGCTTGGCCGCCTGGGTGAGGACCGCGAGATCGCCGGCCTCGCCGCCTATCTCGCCCGTGCCGAGGCCGCTTTCGTCACCGGCGCCAGCCTGACGATCGACGGCGGTTACCTCGCCTGAATAGAGAGCCTGCAGGGCTACAACCAAAAACCGGCGGCATCCTGCGATACCGCCGGCTTCGGTCTGGCTGTTCAAGCAGGTCCTAGAACTTCTGCTGCGTCATCAGCACTTCGCGGGCGATCTGATCGAGCGGCAGGACCCGGTCGACGCCGCCTTTGGCGATCGCCTCCTTCGGCATGCCGAAAACGACGGAACTCGCCTCGTCCTGCGCCACCGTGTAGGCGCCCGCCTGGTGCATTTCCAGCATGCCGCGCGCACCGTCGTCGCCCATGCCGGTCATGATGATGCCCATGGCATTCGAGCCGGCCGAGCGCGCCGCCGAGCGGAAGAGCACGTCGACGGAAGGCCGGTGTCGCGACACCAGCGGCCCGGTCTTCACACTCACATAGTAGCGCGCACCCTGGCGCTCGAGCAGCATGTGCTTGTCACCTGGCGCGATCAAGACATGGCCGCGCAACACCGGATCGCCATCGACGGCTTCCTTGACCTCGACCTCGCAGAGCCCGTTCAGCCGCTTGGCGAAGGCGGCGGTGAATTTCTCCGGCATGTGCTGGACGATCACCGTACCAGGCGCATTGGCCGGCAGTTCTTCCAGGAACTCGCGCAGTGCTTCGGTGCCGCCGGTGGAAGCTCCGACGCAGACGACCATCTCCGTCGTCTTCGCCATGGCCCGCCCCGTCGGTGGCGGCAGCATCACATCCGCCGTCAGTTTCTTGGCCGGCCCCTCCGCTGAAGCGGAACGAATGGTTCCGGCGGCGCGGCGGACATTGGAAAGTCGTGCATGCGAGGCGCTCTTGACGACTTCGCGAATACGCATCGCATCATCGGCAAGGCTGTCGGCGGCCCCGATCTTCGATTTCAGAATGACGTCGACCGCACCGGCCTCCAGCGCCTGGATCAGCGTCTCCGAACCCGCCTCCGTCAGCGACGAACACATCACGACAGGGATCGGCCGCTGCGCCATCAGCTTGCGCAGGAAGGTAATGCCATCCATGCGCGGCATCTCCACATCGAGCGTGATGACATCGGGGATCTCCTCCTGCAGCTTCCGCGCCGCCATGAAGGGGTCGGATGCGACCGCCATGATCTCGATATCGGGATCCTGCTCCAGCACGTGGGTCAGCGTCTGGCGGACGCTGGCGGAATCGTCGATGATGAGAACGCGGATTTTCTTAGCCATGAATGCCCCTAATGCATGCCGTCCAGAAGTGCGCAGCGGTTTTGGGATGACGCCATGCGCTTAGATACGCTGAAATACCGTATTCGAGACCTGCTTCAACGGCAGATCGAAGCCGGTGATCGATTCAGAATGGCCGATGAACATGTAGCCGCCCTTCGCCAGGCAATCACAGAGGCGGTTGAGCACGCCGGCCTGAGTCTGCTTGTCGAAGTAGATTAGCACGTTGCGGCAGAAGATGACGTTCATCGCCTCGCCGATCTGATATTTCTCGTCCATCAGGTTCATGCGGGCAAAACCAATCTTGCTGCGCAGTTTCGGCGTGATGCGCACCTCCCGCCGATCCGATTGCTTGGCCGTCAGTACGTATTTACGCTGCAGGTCGCGCGGCACGGGCGCGACGAGGTCTTCCGGGTAGATGCCGCGGCGCGCCGTCTGCAGCACGTCGGTGGAAAGGTCGGTGGCCAGAACGCTGTAGGAGACGTCGTTGCGGCCTTCGGTGAATTCCGCCAGCACCATCGCCATCGTGTAGGGCTCGGCTCCCGTCGAGCAGGCAGAGCTCCAGGTGCGGATGGTCCGAACGCCGCTATTGGCGATCGTTGGCAGCGCTACCGTCTGCAGATAGTCGAAATGCTTGGCTTCGCGGAAGAAGTCGGTCTTATTCGTCGTCACCACGTCGATCAGGTAGACGGTTTCCTGGTCGAGCCCGTCGTGATTGAACAGGAAGTCGCAATAATCGTCGAAGGTGGCATGGTTGGTTGCGCGAAGGCGGCGCCTCAGCCGCCCTTCGAGCATCGTCAGCTTGGTCGGCGGCATCTTGATGCCGCTGTAATCGTAGATGAACCGGGCAAGCTTGTCGAAATTGCGCTTGCTGATCCGGTCGCCCGGCAATTGGGTTTCCACCGCTGCTGCCATACTCATAGAACGCAGTACTCCGAGTTGATGCGCGGGTCAGGCCGCCGATTGCAGTGCCGAGGCGTCCTCGCGCGACAGCAACCGTGCAAGATCGATGATGACGACGAAGCCGTTTTCACGGCGAACGACGCCGGCGATATAGTCCGAGCGCCAGCGCACGCCGATGTCAGGCGCCGCCTCGATCTGCTCGCGCCGGAACGGCGTGACCTCGAAGACGCGGTCGGCGACGAGGCCGAGGGTCAGGAGCCGGCTTTCCATCGGCACGTCGAGGACGAGCACGCGCGTATGCGGCGTCGGCACGGTCTTCGTCATGCCGAGCTTCAATCGAAGATCGATCGTCGGCACGCCCTGCCCGCGCACGTCGCGCAGGCCGAGCAGATAGTCTGGACCATTCGGAATCTTGAAAGCTTCCGCATAGTCGAGGATTTCCCGTACCACCTCAACCGGCACGGCGAAAATCTCCTCGCCGAGGCTGAAGGTCACGAATTGCGCTTCCAGGGATGTCGTGGCCATGATCATGCGCTTTCCTTGAATTCGGCGTCCCCATCGTCGGGACCGCCCATGGAGAGATCGAGAGCGAAGCCTTTTACCCGCGCCTGCTGGCCGGCAACGCTGTTGGCAGCCGGCTTCCTGGTACTGGGCTTGCGACCGGCGGCCTGTGCCGGACTGCGGACCGTGACCTTGGCGGCCGGCGTGCGGGACTGGCGATTGCTTGCTGTATCGACCTTGAAGAAGGCAATCGAAGCCTGCAGCTCTTCCGCTTGGGTCGCGAGCTCTTCCGAGGTCGCCGACATCTGCTCGGAAGCACCGGCATTCTGCTGCGTCACCTTGTCGAGCTGCTGGATCGCCTCGTTGATCTGCGAGGCGCCGACATCCTGTTCGCGGCATGCGGCGCTGATCTCGGAGACCAGTTCCGCCGTCTTGCGGATGTCGGGCACCAGCCGGCCGAGCATGTCGCCGGCCTCCTGAGCGGCCTTGACCGTATCGCCCGACATAGAGCTGATTTCGGCAGCAGCCGACTGGCTGCGTTCGGCAAGCTTGCGCACTTCCGAGGCGACGACCGCAAACCCCTTGCCGTGTTCCCCGGCGCGCGCCGCTTCGACGGCAGCGTTGAGCGCCAACAGATCGGTCTGGCGGGCGATTTCCTGGACGATGCCAATCTTCTCGGCAATGGTCCGCATCGCCTGTACGGCGCGCGTCACCGCGTCACCACTGGCTTCCGCATCCTTGGCCGACTGACGGGCAATCTTCTCGGTCTGGGCGGCGTTGTCGGCGTTCTGCTTGATGTTGGCGGCCATCTCTTCCATCGAGGCGGAAGCCTCTTCGGCCGAAGCCGCCTGTTCGGTGGCGCCCTGCGACACCTGCTCGGAGCTCGAGGACAGTTCCTGGCTGCCGGCCGAGACATTTTCTGCGGCAGCAGCCGCATCGGAGACGACGCCACGCAGGCGCTCAACCATCTGTTCGAGGGCAATGCCGAGCGTGTCCTTCTCCGAAAGCGGCTTCGGAGACACCGTCAGGTCGCCGCTCGCGATCTGGTTGGCGATCTCAGCAGTGCTGCGAAGATTGTCCGTCATGACGTTGATCGTGTTGACCAGATCCTTGATCTCGTCGTTGCTCTTGATCTCGATCTTCTGGTTGAGGTCACCGATGGCGACGGCGCTGGCAACGTTCATGATCTTGCGCAGGCCGCTGTTGACACCGAGCGCGATCCACAGCGCAGCAGCGAACGCGATGACGGAAGCCCCGATAGCGATGCCGATCAGCATGTTTTTCGTCGAACTATAAAGAATGTCTGTATCGTTATCGGCTTGCGTCATCGACTTCTGCTGAAGCGTGACGAGCGTCTCGAAAACATCTTCGAGTTCCATGACGAGAGCGCGAACCTCTCCGGACGAAAGCGCCGCTGCCGCTGCCCTGTCGCCACTTTCCTGGATAGAGGCGACTTTGTTGGAGCCCTCACTGAAGCGCTTGGCCAACTCGACCAGCCTGTCCCAGGTGGGCTTGCCCTCGGCAGTTGCGAGCTGTTGGCCGCCCGTGGCGAAAACTACCATTTCATCCAGGCTCTTCGCCGAATTCTGGTAGTCCTTCCTGGCCACTTCCGGATCCATTTCCAGAAGGGCATTCTTCTGCCAGCGAACAGCATTAAGCTCCGCAGTCTTTGCCTCTAGAGCCAGTTCCAGCCTCTTTGCCGGACCCGAAATAAGGTTGCCGACAGCATCGTTCAGGGAACTGAGGCTGATGATTCCATAGACCGCGCTGCCCACCAGCAACAATATGACAAAGCCAAATGCGGCTGCGAGCTTAAGTTTAATCGTAATACGCATCTCAATATACCTCTCCGAGAGCGAAGCAATAAATGTGGACCAGGGGGCGCGGCATCATGCAGCAAAGACATTCCGGTAGGCGAAGCGTGCGTCGCGGGCCATCCTGATTGGCCCACGACAATTGCGAACGGGGAGCGGTCATGCGCTTTCCCCAGGGGAGCGCTATGCGCTCTCCCTAAACTCGTCATCGGCCGTATCGGGACCGCCCATCGACATGTCGAGGGCAAACCCCTTCACGCGGGCCTGCTGACCAGCGATCGTATTGGCCGGCGCCTTACTGACCGGTTTGCGCGGTGCGGCCGAGGCCCGGCTGCGGGCGGTGAGTTTTACAGCCGGCGCGCGCTCGCGGCGCCCACCCGCCGTATCGACCTTGAAGAAGGCGATCGACGTCTGCAGCTCTTCGGCCTGGGAGGCGAGTTCCTCGGAGGTCGCCGACATCTGCTCGGAGGCGCCGGCGTTCTGCTGCGTCACCTTGTCGAGCTGCTGGATCGCTTCATTGATCTGCGAGGCGCCGATATCCTGTTCGCGGCAGGCGGCGCTGATCTCGGAGACCAGTTC
>NZ_JBFUAY010000098.1:0-21380 GCF_056406015.1 Rhizobium sp. P1_E1
GTAAAGGCGGATGCCCTTGTCTCGACACAGGCATCCGATAGATTGCCGGCCATATTTTAAGAACAGGATGATTTTAGGCCGGGTCGGCCTAAAATCTGAATCCTGTTCTAAGTTAAATAGTGAGAGCATTAATGTCGTCCGAAAACCGCTCACACTTTTCGGCATCATGCTCTAGGGTGCGCATATGGCGACGCGACCATTGACCACGATCGGCTTCGATGCCGATGATACACTCTGGCAGAACGAACAATATTACCGACTGACGGAAGCGCATTTCACCGGGTTTCTTGCCGATTTCGCCGAAGGACCGAAGATTTCCGAACGGCTGCTGGAAGCCGAGAAACGGAACCTTCGCCACTACGGCTTCGGCATAAAGGGTTTCACGCTGTCGATGATCGAGACGGCGATCGAAATCACCGAGGGCAAGATTCCGGCCGGCGTGATCGCTAAGATCCTCGATACCGGCCGCGAGCTCCTCTCTCATCCCGTCGAAACCATGCCGCATGTGCGCGACACGCTGGAAGCGCTTGCCGGCAAATACCTGCTCGTGATGATCACCAAGGGCGATCTCTTCGATCAGGAGCGCAAGCTTGCCCAATCCGGGCTCGGCGACTTCTTCGACGCCATCGAGATCGTCTCCGACAAGACGGCCGTCACCTATCGCCGCATCTTCGCCAAGGTCGGCGACGGGCCGGAGCGGGCGATGATGGTCGGCAATTCGCTGAAATCGGACATCGTGCCGGCAATTGCCGCCGGCAGCTACGGCGTTTTCGTGCCGCACGAACTGACCTGGGTGCTGGAACATGTGGACGAGCCGAAAGAGGCGCCGCGTTTCCGCAAGATCGACCACCTCGGCGAATTGCGCGACCTGATCGACCGGCTCTCATAAGCTGCCAAGCTGCGCTTGTAGCTCTTGGCTCACTGCTTGGCTGGCGCCTTTGGAAACAGCGACGGGCGCTCCGGCTCGGCGGCCGGTTTCGGCTGCTGCGGGGCAGCCGCCAACGGCTCGATCAGGATGCTGAAGGGAGCGCCGAGGCCACGGCGCGGCGAGACCTTGGAATAATAGGGGCGCAGCAGCCAGGTGGCGTTCTCCTTGACCGTTGTCTCGAAGCTCATGCCGTCCTCGTCGGTGCCGAAGAAGGCCTCGTCATCCGGTTTCGACAGGTCGAAAATCGCCAGGAAGGCAAATTTGCTCTTACTGGAAAAACTGATCTTCATATGCTGGCCGGCGCGCACCGGCAGCGTATAGACATGGCTATTGCCGAACTTCGTCCAGCCCTTCAACTGCATGGTGACGGCCGGGAACTGCAGCTTCTCCAGCTTCTCGCCGGGATCGAGCTGCGGCGTCTGCGCCATGGCGGAGACCGTCAGGAGGAAAAGGGCAGCGGCGGCGATTATTGTTCTCACGGATAGATCTTTCATGGGCGGACCAGAGCGGTGCGCATCGCCTCGACCTCGGGCCGGCAGAAGCAACCTTCCAGATGATCGTTGACGAGACCCATCGCCTGCATGAAAGCATAAACTGTGGTCGGGCCGACAAAGGTCCAGCCGCGTTTCTTCAGATCCTTCGAAATGACCACGGATGTCGGCGTCGTCGGATTGGCGACGATGTGATCACGGTCGACCACCGCCGGCCGCTCGTTATGGCCGGGTTCGTAGCGCCAGAAATAATGGGCGAGCGAGCCGAATTCGTCCCTGAGCTCGATCGCACGCTTGGCATTGTTGATGGTCGAGACGATCTTGCCGCGATGGCGGATGATGCCGGCATCGGCAAGGCAGCGAGCGACATCCCCTTCGCCGAAGAGGGCGACCTTGTGGAAATCGAAACCTGCGAAGGCGGCGCGGAAATTCTCCCGCTTGCGCAGAATCGTCAGCCAGGAAAGGCCGGACTGGAAACCTTCGAGGCAGATCTTCTCGAAGAGGCGGATGTCATTGGTGACAGGGCGGCCCCATTCCTCGTCATGATACCGGAGATAATCGGGCAGATTGGCGTGCCAGTGGCAACGGCTCCTGCCGTCCTCGCCGATGATGATGCCTGTCGCGCTCATGATCCTTCATTCTGCGGGGGTCCGCTCGTTCTCCGGTCTTTGATTCCGGCTTTACCATTTGCAAACCGTCTTTCCAAACCGAACGGTAACCCTGACGAAAAGTTTATCCCAACGGTCGGCTTTTCGTGAATCGATCTTTACCATTCGCTGGCGGATTGGGTGGCAGCGTCTTTGCCGGGCGGAACATCTCCGTCCGGGCGGACATGTCCCGCCAGCGCATTTTCGGTCATTTGTAGAGAGTTCGTCCGATGATGAAACAGCTTGTTCTTGCCGCAGCCCTCTTCGGCATTTTCTCCACGGCCGCCCTTGCAGACGACCGCTACGCCACTCGCCCGCCCGTCGTGCTCAGCCCCGATCTGACCGCGCCCTGGATCAACCAGCTGGGCGGCGGCACCGTTCGACCCGTCGTCTATCAGCGGCCGATCGTCCGCCAGCAGCAGCGCGGCCTTTTCCAGCGTCGCGTGCTGCGCCAGGCGCCGCAGGCCGCACCGCAGACCGTTTCGGCGATCAATCCCGGCATCCCGTCGATCCGCCATCCGATCGAACCGCAATACCTGCCGCAGATGGTCGACTACGACACGCAGGAAAAGCCGGGCACGATCGTCATCGATACCAACAACCGCTTCCTCTATCTGGTGATGCAAGGCGGCAAGGCGCGCCGCTATGGCGTCGGCGTCGGCAAGCCGGGCTTCGAATGGGCGGGCGCCCACAAGATCACCCGCAAGACCGAATGGCCGGACTGGACGCCGCCTTCCGAGATGATCAGCCGCGAAGCCGCCAAGGGTCATTACCTGCCGGCGCGCATGGACGGCGGTGCGGAAAACCCGCTCGGCGCGCGCGCCATGTATCTCGGCTCGACGCTTTACCGCATCCACGGCACCAACGCGCCCTGGTCGATCGGCAGTGCCGTCTCCTCCGGCTGCATTCGCCTGCGCAACGAAGACGTCATCGACCTCTACGACCGCGTCAGTGTGGGAACCCGCGTCATCGTCATGTAACGGCGGCGCAATACTTACAGCGCCGCGCGTCTTTTCGAGAGCCGCAAAGGGCGCTGTGACCCTTTAAATTGCTGCATAATTTTTCCTTAAGTCGATTCCGATTTGAGGATCAATTATGCAGCAGGGGCCRCAAGAACATCCTGCTCCCCTTCTCCAAAATTGCTGTATCCGGCCACGCCGATCTTGAATCGGGCAGAAGTTCATGTAGCTTCGGGCGGATTTGCTTGAGGGGAATCGATCATGGTCAAACTAATGCCGGGTCTGGCTGCTGCCGGACTTGTCCTGTCCTTGATGTCTACATCCGCCTTTGCTGCACCCGCGGGCTCCGCGTCCGACAATGCACGACGCCCGGCGCAGATCGTGCGCGTGGCGCAGATGCCGAAATACGTGAAGCCGCAGTTCAAGCGCAAAAAAGTGCGCCTGGTAACGACGGAAGCCGCCGGCACCGTCATCATCGACACCAACAACAAATATCTCTACCTCGTCGAGGGCAACAACCGCGCCACCCGCTATGGCATCGGCGTCGGCCGCGACGGCTTCGGCTGGTCGGGGGTGGTCAAGATCGGCCGCAAGGCTGAATGGCCCGCCTGGACGCCGCCGGCAGAAATGCGCCGCCGCGAAGCCGCCAAAGGACACATGATTCCTGCTTTCCAGGAAGGCGGCGAGGACAACCCGCTCGGCGCCCGCGCCATGTATCTCTACCAGGGTGGCCGCGACACGATCTTCCGTATTCACGGCACCAATCAGCCCTGGACGATCGGCCTCAACATGTCTTCCGGCTGCATCCGGATGATGAACGAGGATGTGACGCATCTCTACGATCGCGCGCCTGTCGGCACCAAGGTGATCGTCATCGGCCCCGGCAACCGGCAGGGCAATGTGGCGTTTGAGGACCGGGGCATCGACGTGCTGCGCACGATGTTTGGCGGCTGAGCAACACTTTCAAAAAAAACGAAAGGCGCTTTTTGACGCGCCTTTTATTTTGCTTAGACTTTCAGGCCGAAAGCTGGCAAACCTGCCTAAGAGTCGACACATTTGCAATATCGGGGCTATTCAATGACATATGCGCTGCGTTCCTCCGCTTCCGTACTTGCGGGCATCGCGTTTTTCACAATCTGTTCGGCAGTTTCCGCCTCGGCGGAAGATCTGCAATTCTCCATCTACGGCGGCTACCAGACCGCGCCGCACAGCGGCGTCGACCTTTCCGACGGCACGCACTTCACCGCCGGCTGGGAAGGCAAGTCCTTCGGCAGCCCGCCTTATTACGGCGGCCGCGTCACCTGGTGGCTCGAGAACTTCAACAAGCCGAACTGGGGTATCTCGCTCGATTATACCCATGACAAAGTCTATGCCGACGACGATACGCTGGCCAAGACCGGCTGGTCGCATTTCGAATTCACCGACGGCCTGAACCTGATCACGGTGAACGGTCTCTACCGTTTCCAGGATCCGACCCGCCGCTGGACCCCCTATCTCGGCGCCGGCATCGGCGTGAACATTCCGCATGTCGAAGTGATTCGCCCCGAGGGCAAGACCTGGGCTTATGAATTCGGCGGCGTGACGCTGCAGGCCCAGGCCGGCGTCGACTTCAAGGTGACCGAGCGCTGGTCGACCTTCGTCGAATACAAGGGCACCTATTCGCGCATCGACGTTCCGATCGACAGCGGCGTGGACCTGAAGACCAACATCTTCACGAATGCCGTCAACGTCGGCGTATCGTTCCACTGGTAAATAAATTTCGGCTGCGGTGCTATTTCGTGCCGCAGCTGACCTTGCCCTCGACGGCATAGGGTTTTTCACCGCCTTCGATCGTCAGGGAATAGGTGCCGCTGAAATTTGCCGACGGCTTGCCGCGCTCACCGGCGACGACCACCAGATCCAGCGTTGCTCCGTCGGTATCGTCGCCGCCGCCGTCAAAGACTTCCATAAGCAGTTCGCCGTCGCGCGACCAGTGGTTGGTCAGGTGCTGCGATTCGAAAACACGCTTTCCGAATACTGTCGATTGGGCCTCATCCTTGACGATCAACGCACCGCGGAAATGGTTCAGCTTGTGGCCGGCATCGCTTTCGAAACCGCTTTCGAGCGTGAAGCGTGCTTCCTTGTCATCGGCGGAACAGAAATAACGGCTATTTGCATGGGCGGTGCCTGCCACACCGAGCAGTCCCGCAAGCACAATCATTCCCCGCCACATCGTCTAAACTCCCGAGACCGGCCCGACGGGCCTTCGCAAGCTTCAGCCTAACGGCAAACCTGTTAATTTTTCCGGCACAGCGCCACCATAGGCCCAATCGAGCAGTTCGACCGTATGCAGGATCGGCATGCCGGTGCCGGTGGCGATCTGGGTGATGCAGCCGATATTGCCGGTGGCGATGACATCGGCCTTGGTGGCCTCGATATTTTTGACCTTGCGCACCTTCAGCGTAGCCGAGATCTCCGGCTGCATGATGTTGTAGGTGCCGGCAGAGCCGCAGCAAAGATGGCCTTCGGCGGGATCGCGCACCGTAAAGCCCGCCGCTTTCAGCAATTGCTTCGGCGCAAGCGTGATCCGTTGCCCGTGCTGCATGGAACAGGCGGAATGATAAGCGACCGTGATACCGTTCGGCATCTGTGCCGGCAGGTCGAGGGTTGCGAGATATTCGGTGACGTCCTTGGCCAGCGCCGAGACCCTGGCCGCCTTTGCAGCATAGGCGGGATCGAGGCGCAGCATGTGGCCGTAATCCTTGATCGTCGTGCCGCAGCCCGAGGCGGTGATGATGATCGCATCGAGGCCCTGCCCCTCGATCTCGCGCGTCCAGATATCGACATTGGCGCGCGCGCTGGCGAGCGCCTGTTCGGCGCGGCCCATGTGATGGACCAGCGAGCCGCAACAGACCTCGCCTTCCGGCACCACGACCTCGACGCCGAGCCGCGTCAACAGCCGGATCGCCGCCGCGTTGATGCCGGGATCGAGCACCGGCTGGGCGCAGCCGGAAAGGATCGCCACTCGGCCCCGCCGTTCCGTTTCGGGCCGATGCGTGCCGGGTTTTGCGAAGTCCGAAGCGGCGGGGATGCGGCGCGGCGCAAGTGACAGCATGGCGGCGAAGGGTTTCAGCGCGCCACCCCGCATCAGGCCGGCGAAGGGCCGGCCGAGGCGGGCGAGATTGAGCGCCAGGCGGAAGCGGCCGGGATAGGGCAGCACGGCGGCAAGGATGGCGCGCGTCAGCCGGTTCATGAACGGGCGTTTGTAGGTCTTTTCGATATGGGCGCGGGCGTGATCGACCAGATGCATGTAATCGACGCCGGAGGGACAGGTGGTGACGCAGGCAAGGCAGGAAAGACAGCGGTCGATATGGGTGACGACCTCGGTATCGGCGGGGCGGCCGTTTTCCAGCATATCCTTGATCAGGTAGATGCGGCCGCGCGGGCTGTCGAGCTCGTTGCCGAGCGTCACATAGGTGGGACAGGTGGCGGTGCAGAAACCGCAATGGACACATTTGCGCAGGATCTGCTCGGATTCGGCGACATCGGGATCGAGGAGCTGGGTCAGGGTGAAGTTGGTTTGCATCTAGCGGGATCCCCCACGGGTATTGGAGGTTTTGCTGGAGATAGGGAGACACGGATCCATCTTGTCCCTCACCCCATCTTCCCCGGATTGAATATGCCGGCCGGATCGAACTTTTCCTTCACCCGCCGTGACAGCATCACCACCGCCTCGGGCTCGGGATGGAAGGCTGATGTGACCGCCCTCGCCTCATCCGATGCACGGATCAGCGTCGCATGGCCGCCACCGAGCGCCTTGATATAGCGACGGACCAGTTCGGCTTCTGGGCCTGCCTCCATGCGCATCCAGACGAGACCACCCTGCCAGTCGTAGAAGGCGTCGACGGCGGCTTCGAGGCGGAGTGCGGCGACCAGCTGATGGCCGGTGCCGGGGGCGACCGAGACGCGCCAGACCGGCCGCGCCGTGCCGTCGGCATAAGGCAGCACGTCACGAATTTCCTGCCAGAGCTTATGACTTTCCGGCTGCTCCAGCCGCGTGACCGTGGCGAAGGCCGACATTGCCGCGGCAAGCTTTTCGACGCGCACGTCGACCGAGCCCGGCAGGCCTTCGATGCGCAGAACCGTCGCTTCGCCCTCGGGCAATTTGCCGGCCAGGAATTTCCACGTCACCGTCAAGGGCAGATGCGCCGCACCCGAGACTTCGACCGGCAGCGCCATCGCCGCCGCCATGGCGTTTGCCGCCTCGGCGTCGTTGAGGCCGGACAGCATCACCGTCCGCTCCGTCTTCGGGCGCGGCGGCACACGGAAGGTGACTTCGGTGAGGAAACCCAACGTGCCATGCGAGCCGGCGACCAGCTTGGCGAGATCGAGGCCGGTGACATTCTTCATCACCCGGCCGCCGGCCTTGATGATCTCACCCCTGCCGTTGACGAAGCGCACCCCGAGCAGGCTGTCGCGGGCAGCACCCGCGATCAGCCGGCGCGGACCGGAGACATTGGCGGCGAAGACGCCGCCGATGGTCGGCTCACCGGATGTGCCCATCACAGGGCGATGATCCATCGGCTCGAAGGCGAGCATCTGGCCGCTCTCCGAAAGTGCCGCCTCGACCTCGGCAAGTGGCGTGCCGGATCGGACCGTCATGACCATTTCGCCGGGATTATAGGCGACGATGCCGGTAAGCCCGGTCGAGCGCAGCCGGTCCTCGGCAGCAACGGCATTGCCGAAGCCCGAGCGGCTATTGCCGCCGCAGATCACGAGCGGCCGGCCGCTCTGCGCATGGGTGCGGACGATCCCTGCTGCCTCTTCCTCGCTCGTCGGCATCAGATCGATCATGCAGCGGGGCGCCCTTCGAGCGGAAAGACTTTCGACGGATTGAGGAGCCAGCCCGGATCGAAGGCGGCACGCGCTGCCATCTGCTGGGCGAGGTCGGTCTCCGAATATTGGTGACGCATCAGGTCGCGCTTCTCGATGCCGACGCCATGTTCGCCGGTGAGGCAGCCGCCGGCATCGACGCAGAGCCTCAGAATATCGTTGCCGGCCGCCTCGGCACGGGCGGCATCCTCGGGATCGTTGGCGTTGAAGAGGATCAGCGGGTGCATATTGCCGTCGCCGGCATGGAAGACGTTGGCGACGCGCAGGCCGTAATGATCAACGATCTCGGCGGTTCTTTTCAGCACGTGGGAGAGCTGGCTGAGCGGCACGGTGCCATCCATGCAGATATAGTCGGCGATGCGGCCAGTGGCGCCAAAGGCGGATTTGCGGCCCTTCCAGATCAATGCCGCCTCGGTCGCCGACTGGCATTCGCGCACGGTCTTGACAGCATGCCGGCGGGCGATCTCGACGATGTCCTTCAGCGTGGCGTCCATCTCCGCTTCTGACCCCTCGACCTCGACGATCAAAAGCGCACCGACATCGAGGGGGTATCCGGCATGGGCGAAGGCTTCGCAGATCTCGATCGCCGGCTTGTCCATGAATTCGATCGCCACCGGAATAATGCCAGCGGCAATGACATCGGCAACGCAGGCGCCGGCCTCTTCCGAGTTCTCGAAGCCGAAGAGCACGGGGCGCGCGCCTTCCGGCTTGGCGATCAACCGCACCGTCGCCTCGGTGACGATGCCGAGCTGGCCTTCATGGCCGCAGACGAGGCCGAGCAGATCGTAGCCTGCCGCATCCAGCGCCTTGCCGCCAAGCTCGATCACCGTGCCGTCGACCAGCACCATCCTGACGCCGAGCAGATTGTTGGTGGTGACGCCATATTTCAGACAGTGAGCGCCGCCGGAATTCATGCCGATATTGCCGCCGATGGTGCAGGCAAGCTGCGAACTCGGATCAGGTGCATAGAAAAAGCCGTCCGCGGAGACGGATTCGGAGATATTGAGATTGGTCACGCCGGCCTGGACCACGGCGACGCGGTTCGGCAGATCGATTTCGAGGATGCTGTTCATCTTCGACAGGCCGAGCACGACGGCATCCTCCTGCGGGATGGCGCCGCCGGAGAGCGAGGTGCCGGCGCCGCGCGGCACGACGGGAATGCCGTAGCGATGGCAATAACGCATGACGGCCGAAACCTCAGCCGTGGTGCGCGGCAGGGCGACGGCGAGCGGCAAGCGGCGGTAGGATACGAAGGCGTCGGTCTCGAACGGCACCAGCTCGCGCGCCTCATGCACCAGACATTCCGGCGGCAGAAGATCGGTCAGATCGGCAACGATCTGGGCTCGGCGCGCCAGCACGTCGGCGCGGGGGCTGAGAAACGAAATGGCGTCGGACATGGCGCTCTCCCTGGCCCTGACGAGGGGGAATGGCAGCGGGAAGATGACAGCGGAAACCGGCCGCGAACCTCCCTGCCGCCGATAGACCGGCTTAGCACTTTCCCGAAAGTGGCGCAAATGCTAAGCACTTATGCCAAAAGGGGAAAAAGTCACAAAACCTTATGACCAATCTGGGTGATCTCGAAATCTTTGCCAAGGTCGTTTCAACGGGAAGCATGTCGCTCGCCGGCCGCGCGCTCGGCTTTTCCCCGGCCGTCGTCTCCAAACGGATCAAGCGGCTGGAAGACCGGCTGGGCACCCGGCTTTTACAGCGCACGACGCGGCAGATCTCGCTGACGGAAGCCGGACAGGGCTTCTACGACCGCGTTCTCGGCATTCTCGCCGGGCTGGAGGAGGCAGAATTTTATATCTCAGGCCGCTCGGCGCAGATGCACGGCACGCTGAAGATCTCGGCCCCGACCTCCTTCGGGCGCATGCATATCGCGCCGCATCTGAAAGATTTCATGGAGGCGCATCCGGAGCTTGCGATCAACCTGGTGCTGACCGACGAATTCAGCGACATCGTCGGCGGCGGCTTCGATCTGGCGATCCGCATCGCCGAACTCACCGATTCGAGCCTCGTTGCCCGCCGTCTGGCGCCGGTACGCCGGCTGCTCTGCGCCTCGCCGGACTACCTTGCAGCGCATGGCGAGCCGAAGCATATCGAAGAGCTGAAACACCACCGCTGCCTGCCGGCCCACAATAACGACACCTGGCGGCTGAACGGGCCGGACGGGGCGCTGAGTCTCAGGCCGGAAGGCATGCTGATCACCAATTCCAGCGAGGTGATCCGCGAGGCTGTCATCGCCGGCCTCGGGATCGCGTTGCGCTCCACCTGGGATATCGGCGAAGAGCTCAAGGCAGGCCGGCTGGTGCAGGTGCTGCCGGCCTATGAGGGCTCGCACAATGTCGCGCTGTCGGCCGTCTATCCCAGCCGGCAGTTCCTGCCGGCCAAGGTGCGGCTGTTCATCGACTATCTGGCAGAGCTTTACGGTCCCGTCCCCTATTGGGAGCGCTGATGGCAGCGCCGGTTCAGCGCGCCAATCTCTCGATGACGAGATCCAGCAGGGCGCGCAGCCGCGCCAGGCGCTTCATGTCGCGGTGATAGCCGACCCAGGTATCGCGGCCGGGCGGCGGTTCACCGAGATCGACCAGTTCGATGGCGGCATGCGAATCGCCGAGCGGCCGCGGCAGCACGGCGAGCCCGGCTCCATTGGCACAGAGCGCCGCCTGCACGTCGCGGCTGTTGCTGCGCATGACGATGTCGGCCCGCGGCAACAGGCGTTGCAGCCAGCCGACATCCGGCATGTCGCCAAAAGCCTCGTCCATGGTGAATGAGGCGGGCGCCCGTGCCGTCGCCGGCTTCGGGGTGCTGCGCGCCGCGTCTGATGTAAAGGCCGTATTCGATATGGATGAGCTTGCGCGATATGATCTCCGCTTCCGTGAAAGGTCGGATGCGGAAGACGAGGTCGGCTTCGCGTCGCGACAGACTGAGCAGCCGGCTGTCGGTCAACAATTCGACCACCACCTTCGGATGGACTTGCGAGAATTCCGCCAGCACCGGCGAAAGCACATGTGCGCCGAACCAGTCGGATGAGGACAGCCTGAGAAATCCATCGAGCTGACGGCTGCCGCCGGCAAGGACGCGCTCTACGGCGAGCGCCTCCTCCTCGATGCGTTCAGCGCCGGCGAACACAGCTGTTCCTTCGTCGGTCAGCACGAAGCCATCGGCCGTGCGCTGAAAAAGCGTCTGGCCGAGAGAGGCTTCAAGGACACGCAGCCGCCTGCCCATCCTCGGCTGCGTCAGCCCGAGGCTGCGGGCTGCTGCCCCCAGCGTGCCGAACCGGGCGATGGCCAGAAACAGCTTGAGGTCGCTCCATTCCATCGCTCGCATCCGTCAAACAAAAATGCATGGGCTTCAGTCGTTATCTTTCATTTTCATTCGCGTTTCAATGAACCATCTTACTTCCGGAACAACTTGTTGCGGGCGCCCTACGGACGCCACGATGCGAACGAAGGAGACCGCCATGTCTGTACAATCAACGATGAAAGCGCTGCTGGCCGAAATGCCGAATTCGCCATTGCGCATCGCCGATATTGCAAAGCCGGTGCCCGGCGAAGGCCAGGTTCTGGTGCGCATTAAGGCAAGCTGCGTCAATCCGCTCGATCTCAAGATCCGGGCCGGCAATGCGGCTCATGCCCGCCATCCGCTTCCCGCCATTGTCGGCATCGATATGGCCGGCATTGTCGAAGAGATCGGAACTGGCGTCAGCGGTTTCCGCCGCGGCGACGCGGTCTACGGCATGACCGGCGGGGTCGGCGGCATTCAGGGATCGCTTGCCGAGTTTGCAGCCGTCGACGCCGCGCTGCTGGCGCTGAAGCCGCAGAATCTGTCGATGCGCGAGGCAGCCGCCCTGCCGCTGATCTCGATCACCGCCTGGGAGGGACTTGTCGACCGCGCCGGGGTCAAGGCCGGCCAGAAGGTTCTCGTGATTGGCGGCGGCGGTGTCGGCCATATCGTCGCGCAGATCGCCAAGGCTGCCGGAGCCGAGGTGTATGTGGTCGACGGCGCTTCGAAAGCGGACTATCTCGCCGGCCTTGGCGCAATACCGATCGATCGTGACGCGGAAACGGTTGAAACCTATGTCGCAAGACACACCGGCGGCAAGGGTTTCGATCTGGTCTACGATACGGTCGGCGGCCAGGGGCTCGATACGGCATTCCGAGCCGTCAGCCAGTTCGGCCATGTCGTGAGCTGCCTTGGCTGGGGAAGCCATGCGCTGGCGCCGCTGTCCTTCAAGGCCGCCACTTATTCCGGCGTATTCACGCTGCTGCCGCTTCTGACTGGCGAAGGACGCGCCCATCATGGTGAGATCATGCGGGAGATGACGAAGCTCGCCGAAGCCGGCAAGGTGATGCCGAAGCTCGACCCGCGCCGCTTCACCCTTGCCGATACAGATGAGGCGCATCGGCTGATCGAAGACCGGCAGGCAGACGGGAAGCTCGTCGTCGAGATCGACTGATCTCAATCCGTCGGCAGAATTAGCGCGCCAAATCGAGATAGGCGTTCGCCACCAGGGCATCGATATCGGCGGGCACAGGCACGAGGCAGGATTGGGGACCGGCTTCGCCCCTGGCGATACGTTCCAGACAGCGGGCCTGAAGGGTGAAGCCGAGATCCATCGACTCGACCGTATTGCCGAGCGGCCGAGGACCGGCGAGATTGGCCATGTGACCGCCGCCCAGCACATGGAAGGAACGGCCGTCGCTCAGATGGAAGGTCTCGATATGATCGGCCTCGTAGCGGTCGGTGCCAATGACATCGGGATGGCGGCGGAAGGCTTCGACATCGATCTCATGCGGGAAATGGCCGCCGTTCATCAGGATCGCGCCGTCCTTGACGAGCGGCAGGTCGGCTGCCGTCACGATGCCGGCAAAGCCTGTGACGGTGACGATGATATCGGCCGAGCGGATCGCCGCGTCGCGCAGCGGCGTGACGAAACCATCGAGATGGGCTTCGAGCGTCGTCACCGGATCGATATCGACGACACTGACGGTGGAAAAGCCATTGCGGAAACAGGTGGCCGTGCCCTTGCCGCAGGCACCGTAGCCGAACACCGTCACGCGTTTGCCGTTGGTGGAGCGATTGGTGAAGCGCAGATAGCTTTCGAACAGGCTCTGGCCGACGGCATGCCTGTTTTCGGCGAACTGCTTGATCGGGCTGTCGTTGATGACGAGGATCGGCATGTTCAGCCGCGCGCGCAGCGGCAGCAGCCGCGTACGGCCCGAGGTGGTCTCCTCGGTACCGCCGCGGAGATTGGCGTAGGGTTTTTCCGCCGCGATGGCGAAGAGATCGCCGCCATTGTCGAGCAGCAGATCGGGCTTTTCGGCAATGACCGCTTCGAGGTTCTGATGGTGAGCGGCCGGATCCGTCGTCTGCGTCGCGAAAACCGTGATGCCCTGCGAGCGCAGGAACTCGACTGTCGAAGGCTGGGTGCTGTTGAGATTGCCCGTGCAGACAAGACGCGCGCCGCCGGCGCGAAGCGTCGTCAGCAGCGCCACCGTCTTCGGCTCCAGATGAATGCCGGTGCCGATCGACAGGCCCTCGAAAGGACGCGTCCGCTCGAATTCGGCGGCTGTCGCCTTGAGCAGCCTGCAGCTGTTGCCGATCCAGTCGATGCGGGTTGCGCTCTTTTCCATCATCTCTCTTCACAATTCCGTGGTCGTGCGGTTTCTGGGATTTGCGCAATTCCGGACGCAAAACCGCTGCACACTTTTGCTGGAATTGCTTTAGCGGAGCGACGAGGCGGCCGATATGGAAGTAATTCTGGCGAAGGGGCAGAAAATCTGCCCTTTCAGGCCGGTGTCCCGCAACGAAGCAGCCAACCGGACAGGGCCGCGAAGGCTGGCCGTTTCGCATCCGGCATGCGGCAGCAGAAGCTGTAACCCGATGGCCGGGAAATGAAGCCGTAGGGCGCGACCAGATGCCCGCGCTTGAGATCGTCCTCGATCGAGGCACGCGGGGCAAGTGCGATGCCAAGCCCGGAGCGGGCGGCAGCCAGGGCCAGCAGCAGATCCTCGAATTCTTGGGCGCGGGAAAAGACGACCGGCGGCGTGCCGCTTTCGGCAAACCATTCGTCCCAGAGCTTCGGAACGCTGCGGCTGGCGAGCATCGTCAGCGCGCCCATCGCCACCGGGTCGCGCGATAGTGTCGCGGCAAGCGAAGGCGTGGCGACCGGGCCGAACTCGTCCTCCATGAATCGCAGGGCAGTGATGCCCGCGGCAGGACGATATTCACCGCCCATGATCACAGCGTCCAATTCTGGGTGCATCTGCAACGGTTCGACGATGGTCATCGGCACGATGTCGACCGCCGTGTCGCCGAGACTTGCCTGCATCGCTGCGACACGCGGCATCAGCCACCAGACTGCGAAGGCGGAGGGCACGCCGAGACGGATGCGGTTCGCCGCAGTCCCGTCGAGCTCAAAAGCAGCACGCTGCAGGATGTCGAAAGCCGCACCCGAAGCTTCGGCAAAAGCCCGGGCCTGCAGGGTCGGGACGAGCCTGCGGCCGTCACGTGTGAAGAGCTTGCGGCCGAAGTGATTCTCCAGCGTGGCGATCTGCTGGCGTACGGCGCCGCGCACCACATTCAGCTCTTCGGCAGCCTTCAGAATGCTGCCGTGACGGCAGACGGCCTCGAAGGCGCGGATGGCATTGAGCGATGGAAGACGCATGAGGACGACATTCACCAGATCATAGTGGATCACTAAATCTCGCCATTGAACGAAAGGCAAGATCACGCCATATTGTACAGCTGTGCAATGTGACGCATTCGAGACAGGGTGTGACGGATTTTCCGAACCTGTCCCACCTCGATTTCCCCTATGAACGGCGATCAAATCGCGTTTCGAGTCGTGCTGCGCCTTTTTGAATTGCGTAAGCTTTCCGTGATATACGTATATGAGTGATTCCTAACGACGACTGTGAAGGTGACCCGACCATTGACTCTTTTCGCCCGACTGGCTTCCGATGTGCAACTGATGTTCCGGCGCCCGCCGCGACAGCAATATGGTGCGCTCTGCTACCGGGTAAAGAAGAAGAGCGGCGAGGTCGAGGTGCTGTTGATGACGAGCCGCGACACCGGCCGCTGGGTCATTCCCAAGGGCTGGCCGATGACGCGCAAATGCGCCCATGAGGTCGCGATGCAGGAGGCCTTCGAGGAAGCCGGCGTCCGCGGCGTAGTCGAAACGGAAACGCTTGGCGCCTACAGTTATTCGAAGGTGCTGCGCGACGGGGTACAGGTGATCTGCAAGGTGCAGGTCTATGCGCTCGAAGTCACCGACATGGCAAAGAACTTCAAGGAAAAAGGCGAGCGCCGCATTGAATGGGTCTCGTTCGACGAGGCGGCCGGGCGTGTGCGTGAACCGGAGCTCCGGCACCTCTTGCTCGCCTTCAAGCGGACGATGACCGACCGGCTTTCGGCCGGAGCGGCAAAGCAAATTCCGGCGGAATGAATCCTGCCATCTTGCACTGCTAGGAAAGCAGGGTAGAAGCAGAGTCATCCTCAGGAAAAAGAATGCCGCCACGTCCCGCAGTCCTCACGAAACGTACGCTCGACAAGGACCTCGACAAGATCACCCATGCCGAGGACGTGGCGAAGCATGTTTTGCGGCGGCTGGTGGCGCCTGGCCTCGGATTGATTTTCGTCGGTCTCGCCATGCTCTTTGCCGGCGTCTATGTGTTCGACCGGCCGGGAGCGATGCTCGTCGTGGCAGCGGCGGCCCTTGCCGGCTACATGGCGATGAACATCGGCGCCAATGACGTGACCAACAACGTTGGTGCCGCCGTCGGCGCGCGCGCCATGACGATGGGCCAGGCACTGGTCATCGCTGCGATTTTTGAAGTTCTTGGCGCCACGGTCGCCGGCGGCGAGGTCGTCAAGACGATTTCCTCGAACATCGTAGACGCCGTCCAGGTGCCGCCGGTGCTGCTTGGCTGGATCATGATGGCGGCGCTGATGGCGGCGGCCCTCTGGATCAACCTCGCAACCTGGATGAACGCGCCGGTTTCCACCACCCATGCGATCGTCGGCGCGGTGATCGGGGCCGGCATCTCAGCGGTCGGGCCGGAGCCGGTGAACTGGCGGGTGATGCTGGAGATCACCTCGAGCTGGATCACCTCGCCGCTGATCGGCGGGCTGATTGCAGCCGGGCTGCTTTATCTCGTCAAGACCCTCATTATCTATCGCGATGACAAGGTCGCGGCGGCCCAACGCTGGGTGCCGGTGCTGGTCGCGGTGATGGCCGGCGGCTTCATGGCTTATATGGTGCTGCAGCTGTCGCCCCCGGGCAGGTTCCCGCCGCTGACCGTCTTCCTCATCGGGATCGGCATCGGGCTGGTAAGCTGGCTTGCCGCCCGACCGCTCGTTCTCGCCCAAGCGCGGGCTCTCGAAAACCGCAATAGCTCGTTGCGGACGCTGTTTCGGCTGCCGCTCATCGGCTCTGCGGCGCTGCTGTCATTCGCGCATGGCGCAAATGACGTTTCGAACGCGGTCGGGCCGCTGTCGGCGATCGTCCATTCGGTCGGCATTGGCGGCGGCGGTGGCATCGGGCATCCGCCGCTCTGGGTGATGCTGATCGGCGCCTTTGGCATCTCCGTCGGTCTGCTGCTCTTCGGGCCGCGCCTCATCCGCCTGGTCGGCGAGGAGATCACCAAGCTCAATCCGATGCGGGCCTATTGTGTCGCGCTGTCGACCGCCTTTACCGTCATCGTCGCCTCCTGGCTCGGCCTGCCGGTCAGCACCACACATATCGCCGTCGGCTCCGTCTTCGGCGTCGGGTTCTTTCGCGAATGGTACACGCGCCATTCGAAGCGCCGCATTGCCTATATCAGGCGCAAGGCCGAGAGCTTTGATATCGACGAGCCGGAGGAGCCTAATATCCACGAGACGCGGCGGCGCTATCTCGTGCGCCGCTCGCATTTCATGACGATCGTCGCCGCCTGGATCGTCACAGTGCCGGTTTCGGCAGCGCTTGCGGCAATGATTTATTGGGTTATGTTCGCGCTCTTCGTCTGAGGTCTCGAGTTTTCGAATGCGCGCCAATTTCCGTATGCAACGGCTTTTCGTCGAGGCGCCGCTTTCCAGCGGTGCCATCGTGGAGGCAAATGCCGATCAGTTCAACTATCTCGCCAATGTGCTGAGGATGGAGGAAGGTGGGGCGATCCTGCTCTTCAACGGCCGCGACGGCGAGTGGAAGGCTAGCCTCTCCTTCCCCACGCGCAAACGCATTCAGCTGACGGCAACCGAAGAGACGCGGCTGCAGCCGCAGCCTTGCGACCTGCATTATCTCTTTGCGCCGCTCAAGGTCGGCCGCATGGACTATCTCGTGCAGAAGGCGGTCGAAATGGGAGCCGGCCTGCTGCAGCCGGTGATGACCCAGCACGTCCAGGGCAAGATCACCAATCTCGACAAGCTGCGCGCCAATGTCGTCGAAGCGGCTGAGCAATGCGGCATTCTCGGCATTCCCGATGTCGCCGAGCCAGTGAGACTTCTCGACCTGCTCGACCGCTGGCCAAGCGAGCGCCGCATCATCTATTGCGACGAGGGCGATGCCGGGCAGAACCCGCTGCCGGTGCTGTCAGCGATCAGGGAAAGACATCTCGCTCTGCTCGTCGGGCCGGAAGGCGGCTTTTCGGAAGAGGAACGGGCGCGGCTTCGAAGCCTCGATTTCGTCACCGCCATTCCGCTCGGACCGCGCATCCTGCGGGCCGATACGGCAGCCGTTGCGGCCTTGGCGGTGGTCCAGGCGGCGATCGGCGACTGGAACTAAGGTCGAAAACGGGTTGACATGGAAATCGCTGTTATTTTTTTGATGCGTCGTTGAAACAATTTCACTTGCAACATGGGTGGCTTGGGTCCTAATCACCCTTCCAATTGCCCGGCCCCCTGGGCGCCTTTTTGAATACAGGTATCCCGCATGGCCCGCGACACTACCGACCAGACACCGCTCTCTTCGGTCCAGGATTTGACCGATTATATCGCCGCGGGCAACAAGCCGCGGGAGCGCTTCCGGATCGGCACCGAACACGAGAAATTCGCCTTCTTCCGCGCCGATAACAGCCCGGTTCCCTATTCCGGCGATGCCAGCATTTCGGCCCTTTTGAGCGGCCTGCAGAAAAAAAGCGGCTGGGAGCCGATCACCGACGGCGGCAACATCATCGGCCTTGCCGAGCAGCACGGCATGGGCGCGATTTCGATCGAGCCCGGCGGCCAGTTCGAACTCTCCGGCGCACCGCTGGAGACGATCCACGAGACCTGCAAGGAATCGAACCAGCATCTGGCGACGCTGCGTGAAATCGCCGAGCCGATGGGCATCCGCTTCCTCGGCATCGGCGGCAGTCCGAAATGGACCTATGCGGAAACCCCGCAGATGCCGAAATCACGCTACGAGATCATGACCCGCTATATGCCGAAGGTCGGCACCCAGGGTCTCGACATGATGTACCGCACCTGCACGATCCAGGTGAACCTCGACTTCTCCTCGGAAGCCGACATGCGCCAGAAAATGCGCGTCTCGATGAAGCTGCAGTCGCTGGCGACCGCTCTGTTTGCATCCTCGCCCTTCACCGAGGGCAAGCCGAACGGGTTGCTCTCCTGGCGCGGCGATATCTGGCGCGACGTCGACAACCGGCGCGCCGGCCTGCTCGACTTCACCTTCCGCGACGACTTCGGCTTCCGCGACTATGCCGAATGGGCGCTCGACGCGCCGATGTATTTCATCGTCCGCGACGGCCACTATCACGACTGTACCCATGTCACCTTCCGCCAGTTCATGAACGGCGCATTGAAGGGCGAGGTCGCCGATCCGGCGCCGACGATGGGTGACTGGACGAACCATCTTTCGACACTTTTCCCCGACGTGCGGCTGAAGCGCTTCCTCGAAATGCGCGGCGCCGACGGCGGCCCGTGGCGGCGCATCTGTGCGCTGCCGGCCTTCTGGGTCGGCCTGCTCTACGACGATGCGGCACTCGAGGCCGCCGACGAGCTGACGAAGGATTGGAGCTTTGCCGAGATCGGCGCCCTGCGGAATGCCGTTCCCGCCGAAGGGCTGAAGGCACAATTTCGCGGACATCCGCTCTTCGACATGGCGCGCGAGGTGGTCGGCATATCAAGGGCCGGTCTCAAGGCGCGCGGCAAGCTCAACCGGGAAGGCCAGGACGAGAGCATCTTCCTGGCGCCGCTCGACGAGGTGCTCGCCAAGAAGGCGACGCTCGCCGAGGATCTGCTTTCGCTCTATCACGGCCGCTGGCACGGTTCCGTGGAGCCGGTCTTCGAGGACTATCAGTACTGAGGCCGACCCAAAGCGGTTCCGGCTTTACCGGAATTGCTCTGACAGCCCCCTATTTTCGACTGTCTCCGAGCGGCGGAAATGAAGGCCGGCAACGTGGTGCTCCACCGACCGGCCGCTGGAGTCTCGGTCGCATGCTCTCGATAAATTCCTCCCTAAGTTCTTATGGCAAAAAGCAGTTTGCGCATTGCCATTTCCGGTTATAGTGGCGTTACAGCGCGTCACGACCCGGGGAAAGGAACTTCCATGCTGCCACTCTTCGACATGATGATGCAGGCGCAGAACGGCGCGGCGATGGAGGCGATCGCCCGGCAATTCAACCTCGCGCAGGAACAGGCGACGAAGGCGATGGCGGCGCTGATGCCGGCCTTTTCCGCCGGGCTGAAACGCAGCACCAGCAATCCCTATGATTTCGTCGGGCTGATGCAGGCGGTCTCCTCCGGCAATTACGCGCGATATTTCGAGGATATGAGCCGGGCTTTCACGCCGGAGGGTATTTCCGACGGCAACAACATCCTTGCCCAACTCTTCGGCTCGAAGGAGGTTTCGCGCGCGGTCGCCGCCCAGGCCGCACAGATGACCGGCATCGGCCAGGATATCTACAAACGGATGCTGCCGGTGCTGGCCGATACGCTGATGGGCGGGCTCTTCAAGCAGACGACCGGCCAGATGGCCTCGCCGGTCAACCCCTTCGTCAACACCGCGATGAACGAGACCATCCAGAAATGGCTGGAAAGCACCGGCTTTGCGCCGAAGCCGAAGACGGCCCCAGAGCCCAGCATCTTCGACAATCCCTTCACGCAGGCGATGCAGTTGATGTTTTCGGTGCCGAAGCCGGAAGCGACATCTCAGCCGAACCCCTTCCTCGACAATCCCTTCGCCAAGGCCTTCCAGGAGATGATGGGCGGGCTTGGCCAGCAGCCGGCGGCCCAGACCAAGGCCAAGGCACCGGAGGCGCCGAAGGAAGAGGCGAAGATCAATACCGACAGCTATACCGAAATGCTGAACGCCATGTTCGACAGCGGGCTGGAGGTGCAGAAGAACTATCAGAGGAACCTAGAAGCGATCTTCGAAACCTATCGGCCGAAGTCCTCCTCTGAGACCAGCGAATAACCCCGAAAGTCGGAATCGATTTTCGGAAAGGAATTCGCGCAAATCCAAAATATTGCAGCGTCCTTTGCGCGTTTGGAAAGATGCACAAAGGACGCTGCAGGGCATAAAAAAACCCGGAGATGGCTTGGGAAAGCCGATCACCGGGTCAAGCGGCAGGGCTATTGGCTATCACCCTGCGGGGAAACTCGACGCTCCTAGTCTTCGTGGGAGCGGAAGAGCGACAGGCGCCAGCGATTGCGCGCCGAGCGCGTCAGATGTTCCGACGGGTCCTCGAAGAAGGTTGATGCCAGGAACGCAGAGGTCAGGTCGGCCCTGCTAAGGCCGATATCCCTCAGCTGAGTATCGTTCAGATCGTGTAGACCGTTGATCTCGATGCGATTGCGGAACACGCGAAAGAGGGAGGTCAACGGTGTGAGGCCTGCTGCCAGACGCTGGGAAAACGTCGGGGTGAGCTTGCCGCAGTCGAGTTCTATTGTTCTGTCTGTCATCCGCATGGGACTCTCCTTTCTTTCGATTTTCTTTTAGGCGCGCAACAACCCAGCCCTCCCGCGAGGTCGCACGGGAAGGAGCAAGGCTGAATTGGGCTCGGACAGGCAGGGTGTCTGTCCTTCACTTTGCTTGATTTGCATCCCGAAGATGCCAAAGACCTATTGATCAGTCCAACGAATGTTTCTAATGATTATCATCAGCTATCTTTATGGGTGACAACATGTCCGCGCCTCTTGATCTCGACCAATTGCAGACTTTCATCGCCATCGTCGATTCCGGCAGCTTCACCAAGGCCGCCGACCGGGTCTACAAGACCCAATCGGCCGTCTCCATGCAGATGCGCCGTCTCGAGGAACGCATCGGCAAGCAGCTGTTCATCAAGGACGGGCGCGGCAACCGGCTGACGGTCGAGGGCGAAAAACTGCTCAACTATGCCCGGCGCATCATCCGCCTCAACAACGAGGCGATCGCGGCCTTCGACGACAACAGGCTGGAGGGGATGCTGCGGATCGGCACGCCGGACGACTATGCCGACCGGTACATGCCCGAAATCATCGGCCGCTTCGCCAAGACGCATCCGAATGTCGAGCTCTATAT
>NZ_JBFUAY010000099.1:0-21345 GCF_056406015.1 Rhizobium sp. P1_E1
ATATGCTCCAGCGCCTCGTCCTCGGTCCGGACAAGCCCAAGGACCTCCGTGCCCTTGATGTCGAGCCCGGCTGCACCGGCGAAATGGATCTCGAAACCGGAATCCACGCAGATCACGCCGATGTCCTTGCAGGTTGCTTCCGCGCAGTTGCGCGGGCAGCCGGACACGGCCATCTTCAGTTTGGCCGGCGTCCAGGAGCCCCACATGAACCTCTCGATGCGGATGCCGAGACCGGTGGAATCCTGCGTGCCGAAGCGACACCAATCAGAGCCGACGCAGGTCTTCACCGTGCGCAGACCCTTGGCATAGGCTTGGCCGGAGACGAAGCCGGCTTTGCCGAGATCGGCCCAGACGGCGGGCAGGTCTTCCTTCTCGATGCCGAGCAGATCGATGCGCTGGCCGCCGGTGACCTTTACCATCGGGATTTCGAACTTATCGACGACATCGGCGATGGCGCGCAGCTCGTTCGCATTGGTGACGCCGCCCCACATGCGCGGAACGACGGAGTAGGTGCCGTCCTTCTGGATGTTGGCGTGCACGCGCTCATTGATGAAGCGCGACTGGTAGTCGTCGGCATATTCGTCGGGCCAGTCGCAGACCAGGTAGTAGTTGAGCGCCGGCCGACATTTGGCGCAGCCGCAGGAAGTCTTCCATTCGAGCTCCTGCATGACGGCAGGGATGCTCTTCAACCCCTTCGCCTTGATCAGGCGGCGGACATCGTCATGGCCGAGTTCGGTGCAGGTACACATCGGCTGGACCGCAGCCGGGTTGTAGCTGTCGCCGAGCGTCAGCGCCATGAGTTGCTCGACGAGGCCGGTGCAGGAGCCGCACGAGGCGGATGCCTTGGTATGGGCGCGTACGTCGTCGAGCGACGTCAGCCCTTTGCCTGAAATTGTCGAGGTGATTTTGCCCTTGCATACGCCGTTGCAGCCACAGATCTCCGCGTCATCCGGCAAGGCTGCAACGGCCGCCATAGGGTCCAGCGGCGACCCTCCCTGATAGGCCTGTCCGAAGATCAGCGTCTCGCGCATCTCCGAAATATCGGTTGCCTTCTTCTTCAGGTCATTGAACCAGGCACCATCGGCGGTTTCGCCGTAAAGCACGGTGCCAATGATCTTGTTGTCCTTCAGCACCAGACGCTTGTAGACGCCGGCTGAAGCATCGCGCAGCACGATCTCCTCGCGGTCGTCGCCGTCGGCGAAGTCGCCGAGTGAATAAAGCTCGATGCCGGTGACCTTGAGCTTGGTCGGCGTATCCGCGTGAACAAAGGCGGGCGAGCGATCGCCGGAGAGATGCGCGGCGGCGATGCGGGCCATTTCATAGAGCGGCGCAACGAGGCCGTAGACCATGYCGCCGACCTCGGCACATTCGCCGAGCGCAAGAATATCGCCGTCCGAGGTCTGCATGCCGGCATCGACGACGATGCCACGATTGACCGCAATGCCGGCGTCCTTCGCCAGGCCGACACTCGGACGAATGCCGACGGCCATGACGACCAGTGTTGCCGGGATGATGCGGCCGTCGTCAAGCTCGATGCCCTCGACCTTGCCGTTGCCGACGATCGCCTTGGTATTGGCCTTGCAAATGACCTTGATGCCGCGTTCCTCGACCGCCTTCTGCAGCAGGTAGCCGGCGGCGGGGTCGAGCTGGCGTTCCATCAGCGTCGGCATGACATGCAGGACGGTGACGTCCATGCCGCGCTGGGCAAGGCCGGCCGCCGCTTCCAGGCCAAGCAGACCGCCGCCGATGACGACAGCCTTTTCGCGCGACTGAGCGGCAAGCAGCATCGCCTGCACGTCATCGAGATCGCGATAGGTGATGACGCCGGGCAGGTCCTTGCCGGGAACGGGAATGATGAAGGGCACGGACCCGGTTGCGATCACCAGCTTGTCGTAGCTTTCGGTGACGCCGTGGTCGGAGGTGACGGTCTTGGCGGCGCGATCGATGTTGACGATCTTGTGGCCCTTGTACAGCATGATGCCATGCTTGATATACCAGCCGTCGCCGTGAATGATGATCTGTTCGTAGTCCTTTTCTCCTGAGAGAACCGGCGACAGCATGATGCGGTCGTAATTGACGCGCGGCTCGGCATTGAAGATCGTAACTTCATAGCGACCCGGCGCCTGCTCGAAGAGGTGCTCCAGCATGCGCCCGGGCGCCATGCCATTGCCGATGATGACAAGTTTTTCGGTCATATTTCCAGGTCCTTGATCAGGTTGCAGCCAGGGGCGCCGAGTGCCCTTGGCGCGACAGTTGCTTGACGGACAGGTGCATCCAGATGAGAGAGATCACGACGATCGCGAAGAGCAGCAGGAAACAGCTGGACCAAAGGCCGGTCATGTCCTTGAGGAGGCCAAAGGCGATCGGAAGGATGAAGCCGCCAAGGCCGCCCATCATCCCGACGATGCCGCCGACTGCGCCTACGTTTTCTGGGTAGTAGGCCGGAATGTGCTTGTAGACGGCAGCTTTGCCGAGGCTCATGAAGAACCCGAGCACGAAGATGACGACGATGAAGATGACGGGGGTGATACCGAAGGCCGGACCTGTCCCGGCCCCAGAAGCAGCCGGCAGCGAAAGGATGAGGGTGGCCACGGCCGATACGGCAAGCATCGTATACATCACGCTGCGCGCGCCCTTCTTGTCCGACAGCACGCCACCGAAGGCGCGGAAGATGCTGCCCGGGATGGAGTAGGCGGCCGCGATCATGCCGGCGGTTTCCAGGTGGAAGCCGTAGACGCCGACCAGATAGCGCGGCAGCCACAGCGACAGGGCGACGAAACCGCCGAAGGCGAAGAAATAGTAAAGCGAGAAGCGCCAGACCTGGACGTTCTGCAGCGGCGCGAATTCCTCGGCAAAACTCTTGGTGGCGACGCGGCGTTCGCGGCGGAGACGGTAGGCCGGATCATCGGTGGTGGTGAACCAGAAGACGATTGCCATCAGTGCCAGACAGACGGCCCAGATCTCGGCAACCGCCTGCCAGCCCCATGCGAGCAACACGAAAGGCGCCGCGAATTTGGTCACAGCCGCGCCGACATTTCCGGCCCCGAAGATGCCGAGCGCGGTTCCCTGCTTCTCAGCCGGGAAGAAAGGCGAGACATAGGCGACACCGACCGCGAAGGAGCCGCCGGCGAGGCCGACGCCAAGGCCGGCGATCAACATCTGCGTATAAGTCTGGGCGTAGGAGAGCAGGAAAGTCGCCAATGCGGCGGCCAGCATGGTGAGCGTGTAAACGAGACGGCCACCGTAGCGCCCCGTCCAGATGCCAAGGACGATGCGCACGAGCGAGCCGGTCAGCACGGGGGTGCCGACCAGCAATCCGAACTCGGCCTCGTTCAGCCCGAGATCCTGCTTGATGCGAATGCCGATGATCGCGAAGATCGTCCACACGGCAAAACAGAGGGTGAAGGCTACAGTGGAGATCCACAATGCTTTGGCTGGTTCGCCGGCCGACATGGGATGTGCTTTCTCGATGACAGACATAACTTCTCCGGGGCCCGACAAGGTCGTGCCGATCCATCGCTGAGGGTTAAAACAAAAAGCCGCTGGTCAGGACGCGCATACACGAGGTGCGCGAAATATCCTGATCAGCGGCTTTGCTGGTGGCGCCCGCCGTTGGACGCCGAATTCTTGGGCCTTTTAGCCCTGTTGCCTGGAAGCAATCCGTATGCCGGCTTGCTCAAGCTTAGATTACATCTTCGATCTGAAGGGGTAACCTCTGTGTCTCCTATGAGCGCCTATCGCGCGCTCATTCTGCGCTGATCGCCATTGACCGGTGCAATAATGACAATGCAAACCGCGTGCCAGTTTGTTGTCACTTGTACAAGCCATTGAATGTAAATCATATTATTCAAAAATCTGACGGATGCATGTTTTTCAGGCCGCCATCAGTCGTGCAAATCTTTTGTGCGCTTGTTGTGAGGCAGGCAGATCCTTGCTGGCGTTTTGTGCAGGCCGGCGTCAATCAGGCCTCGTCGTCGGACATGAAGGGCAGGGCGCTTTTAACGGCAAAGCCTGCGACATAATCAGGCAACCTAGCCGGGTCGAAGACGTGGCCGTCCATGAAGCGGTCGCCCTCGTCGCCGCCTTCGATGCGGATATCGGCATCGTCAGGTGCGTTGCCGTCGCCGAGAGCCGTCCGGTAGAGATCCGGGCGGTAGGCGGATGCTGCGGCCCTTGCCATGTTAAGGCTGACCTCGGCCTGTCCCCAGCGGATCATCTGGCTGTAAATCCACAGCGCATGGCTTGGCCGGGGATAATTGGCGAAGCCGGAATGGAACATGAAATAATCGGTGATGATGCGGCGGTTACCTTTTGCGTCGAGGCTGAATTCGCCGGCGAGCACACGGCGAATAATCTCGACGGGGGCAGCGATATAGCGCGGGTCGGCTAGAGCTGCCGCCAGCGCGTCGTGATTTTCCGGCCGGTCGCACCAGCGGGCTGCCGCGTCGAGGGCCACGATCAGCCGGGAAACGGTTTCCGGATGGCTTTCCGCCCAGTCCGGCCGCATGCCGATTACCTTTTCCGGTGCCGACGGCCAGATATCCTGTTTGGCGGCGACGATGCGGCCGACGCCGCGCTCTGAAGCGACCATGTTCCACGGCGCGCCGACGCAGAAACCGTCAATCGCACCGGCTGCCAGCGCATCCGAAGTCATGGGCGGTGGCACCACGACAAGCCTGACGTCCTTGTCGGGATCGATGCCGCCGGCCGCCAGCCAGTAGCGGAATTCGTAATTGTGTGAGGAGAAGGGATAGGTGACCCCGAAAGTCGGCAGCGGCTCGCCGCGGGCCTTCATTGCCGCCAATATTTTTGCCAGGGCGCGGGCATTGTCGAGCGCGCTTGCCGTTTCCGGCAATCCCGCGTCATTCCGCATCCTGTCGAAGAACCGCGTCGACAGCGTGATCGCGTTGCCGCCGCGCCCCAGCGAAAATGGCGTGATCGTCGGTGAGGGATTGGAGCCGAGGCCGAGCATGGAGGCGACGGGCATCGGCGACAGCATGTGGGCAATGTCGAACTGGCGGAATGCCAGGCGGTCACGCACATTCGCCCAGGAGACGTCCTTGACGAGATCGAGCGTCAGGCCTTCCTTCCGCGCGAAGCCGAATTCTGTGGCGGCAATCAGCACCGATGCATCGACGAGCGGAATGAAACCGGCCCGCAGCACTTTCGGTCCTTCGTTGTTCACCCGCACGGGCGAGGGCATGTCGCCGCCGGAGTTGGAGGTCGTTGTCATCATATCCACTCCGGTTTCCTCCGGAAATTCATCAGGTCGGCCATTACATCAACAGCCCCGCGGCAGTGACGACGCTCTGGGCGATTTCCGACATCTTCTTCTTTTCGTTCATCGCTGTCTGGCGCAGCAGGGCGAAAGCCTCTTCCTCCGACAGGCCGCGCATCTTCATCAATATGCCCTTGGCGCGCTCGACCAGCTTGCGTTCCTCCAGCGCGGAGCGGGCATCGGCAAGCTCTCGCCGTAGCCGGTTGAAGGCATTGAAGCGGCTGACGGCCATGTCGAGGATCGGTTTGACGCGTTCCTTCTTCAATCCGTCGACGATATAGGCCGAGACGCCCGCATCGACGGCAGCCTCGATCGAGGCCGTGTCGGAGCGATCGACGAACATGGCGATCGGGCGGCTGACCGTGCGCGTCAGTTGGAACAGATGCTCCATCATGTCGCGGTTGGGATTCTCGATATCGATGATGATCACGTCGGGCATCAGCGTTTCGATGATTCGCGCGATGCCGTTGACCTCGTGGACCACGGTGACGCGCACATGCCCTGCCTCGCGCAGTCCTTCTTCGATGATGGAGGCGCGTATGGCATTTTCGTCGATCACCAGAATTGTCAGATCGAGATGCGTCATTGTCTATTCATGACGCACTGCAGCAATTTTGGCAAGGCGTTCGCCTGAAAAGTGTGCACAAATAGGTGTGCGCAAAAAATAATCAAACTGCCGCACTTTCGGGCGAAATCAATGCGCCACGTAGCTTAGCTGGCGAAATTCGGCGAAGAATTGCTGCCGGGCAAGGTCTCTTCACGGCTGCGGTATTTCGGATGTGAAATGAGGAATGGCGTAACCGCGCTTGAGCTGTGGCCGTGCGGCAAGCCTGAGATACCATTGCCTGACATAAGGGAAAGCATTCAGGTCGATCTTGTGACGCTGAAATCGGGATACCCAAGGCCAGACCGCCATGTCGGCGATGGAATAATCGTCGACGAGATAGTCGCGGCCTTCGAGCCGCGCGTTCAGCGTCTCGTACAGGCGGCGGGTGTCCCTGCGAAAGAGATCCTCCGCGAATGGCGCTTCGCCGCTGTTGTAGGTCAGGAAATAATGGGCGTGACCGAGCGTCGGCCCGAACCCTCCCATCTGCCACATCAGCCATTCGATCGTGTGATGCCGGGCGGCACCCTGCAGGGGCAGGAAGCGGCCGGTCTTTTCGGCGAGATAGAGCAGGATGGCGCCGGATTCGGCAAGCGTGATGCCGGTCTCGTGATCGATGATAACAGGAATCTTGCCGCCCGGATTGATGGCGAGATAATCCTGCTGGAATTGATCCCCCTTGGTGATGTCGATCGCGTGGGGGCGATAGGGAAGGCCGAACTCCTCGAGCGCGATCGAAACCTTCAATCCGTTCGGCGTAATCCAGGTATAGAGGTCGATCATCCCAGGTTCAATCGAACATCATTTCGTCGACCGGCAGCTTCGTCATTCCGAAGCGCCCGGTGACGTCGTCGAGGCCAGAGAACATGTCCCGCAGAGTTTGCACGATCGTATCGACGCGCGGATCGATGACGCGATAGACGATTGCCTTGCCGTCGCGGCGTCCTTCGATCACACCGGCCTCGCGAAGCTCGCTCAATTGCTGGGAAAGCGTCGGCTGGCGGATACCGAGTTCGTCCTCCATCGCCGAGACCGGGGCTTCCGTCTCCATGAGATAGCAGACGATCGCCAGGCGGTTGGCATTGGCGATCAGCTTCAGCAATTCGCTGGCTGCGCCGACATCGCGGCAGACTCTTGAGGAAACGGGCTTCGTCAACGGTATCGTCCTTGAAGGTTCTATAAAAAAGTAAAGTGACGGCGCTGAATTTTCAACTCCGGCTCGCTCACTTCGCTCGATCTGGCAAAAGATTTCATTGCCTATCGATTTTATGGGATTTCAAAGGCGATTTTCTCCTGCTGACGACAATCGCTTCCTCGTAATCAATTTATAAAAAAGTAAATTGACTGCTATGAGCCACGCCATCGGTTGCACAGAATGAAAATTGGTGTTCACCCCAACAATCTGCATCTTCGCCTCGCGCGGCTCTGGCCCGGCGCCTTTGTCGATCTGCAGCCGATATTCGTCTCCTATGCCGAAGGCCGCGATACCGCGGTGCTGCTGGAACGTGGCGAGATCGATCTCGGCGGCACTGGCTCGACGCCGCCGATCGAGGCGGATATGCGCGGGCTTGCCGTCGAATATATCGCTGCCTCCGCGCCGCGCCCGGCCAACGGCGCCATCTTCGTCAGGAGCGACAGTCCGATCTGCTCCGTCGCTGAGCTGAAAGACCGCCGGATCTCGCTGATCGACGGTTCGTTTCACACCTATCTCCTGGCCCGCAGCCTCGAAGGTGAGGGGATGAGCCTGCCCGATGTCGAGCGGGTCGAAAGCGGCGCGCGCGATTCGCTCGCCGACCTGCTCGAAAGGCGCGTCGATGCCTGGGTCGCCATGTCGCCGCGTCTCGAAAAGGCGCTGGAGCGCGACGACGTCAGGTTGATCGTCCGCTGCGGCGCGGCCATTCCCAACCGTTCTTTGTTCTGGACATTGGAACGGAACGGCCTTTCGGCAACGGAGATCCGGGCGATCGTCTCCGAACTGAGCCGGATCGGTAACGAGATCGCCGCCGATCCACGCACCGCCGCCAGACTTCTTGCATCGGGCGACCGCGGCGGATCTGGCGACCGCGGCGGAACGGATATCGATGCCTGGGAAAAGGTGGTGCGCTCACGCGACTTCACGGTGTTTCCGATCGACGACGAGATCATCGCCGAACAACAGGAAGAGGCCGACACGCTGCTGCGTCACGGCCATTTCGCCAAGCCCATCGTGCTGAAACGCCCGGAAATGACGAAATAACAAGGAATCGGGAGATGAACGCTTTCTGGTACATGTGCGCACCCGACGGCGCCTATCCCTGGCAGCCGGAAGGCTCGCGTCAGGTCGACTACGGCTACTACAAGCAGCTTGCCCAGGCCTATGACCATCTGGGTTATACCGGCGCCCTGTTTGCGACCGGCGCCCACGACGTCTGGGTGCTGGCGAGTGCGCTGCTTGCTCACACCGAGCGGCTGCGTTTCCTCGTCGCCATCCATCCCGGCCTCGTCGCGCCGACATTGCTTGCCAAGATGGCAGCGACCTTCCAGGAATTCGCCCGCGGCCGGCTGCTGATCAATATCGTCTCCGGCGACGCCAAGATGCTCGGCGCCTATGGGATGATGTTGCCGCATGACGAGCGCTACGACATGGCGGAGGAATATCTTCAGCTTTGGCACCGGCTCTTTGCCGGCGAGAGCGTTACCCATCAGGGCAAGTATTTCTCGACGGACGGCGCCAAGCTCGCCTTGCCGGTCGGCGAGAGCATCGCACCGCCGCCGCTCTGGTTCGGTGGCTCCTCGGATAAGGCGCTTGAAGTCGCGGCGAAACATGTGGACACCTATCTCTCCTGGGGCGAGACGCCCGCCCAGATCGGCGAGAAGGTCGAAGCGGTAAAGGCGCGGGCCGCCCACTACGGCCGTGAACTGGAATATGGCATCCGTCTCTACGTCATCGTTCGCGACACCGACGAAAAGGCCTGGGAGGCGGCGGCCGATCTCTATGGCCGCATGGATGATGCGGCGATCACCGCCAACCAGCGTTTCGTTGCAAGAAGCGATTCCGTCGGCCAGCAGCGCATGACGGCCTTGCACGGCGGCCTCAAGCCGGAAAATCTGCGCGATCTCGAAGTTGCACCGAACCTCTGGGCCGGCATCGGCCTGGTCAGGCCCGGCCCCGGCACGGCGATCGTCGGCTCTCCGGATACAGTTTTGCGCACGCTCGAAGCCTATCAGAAGGCTGGTGTCGATACTTTCATTCTTTCTGGCATGCCGCTGCTTGAGGAAGCCTATCGTTTCGGCGAAAAGGTGCTGCCGCGGCTCGATGTCAGCAGGGAGGTCTCGAAGGCGCGCAACTACACCTGGTCGACGCTCTTCGATCGCGATCTTTCGACCGTCAAGAATGCCTGATCCTCTCGCCAGAAGGTAAGTTTTGTGGCCACCAGTGAATTTCATCCGGTCGAACAGGCCGCTCCGCACAGCGGGGTGGCAGTGCGCCTGCTGCGGGCGATCGAGGCGATTCTCGGCATTGCCGCGGCACTTGTTCTCGCCGTGCTGCTCTTGATGGTGCTCGTCACAGTCTGCCTGCGCTATTTCTTTAGCGCCGGCTTCATTGGTGCCGAGGATCTCGGCATCTGGTTGCATGTGGGCCTGATCGCGCTTGGCGCGCCGCTCAGCCTCAATAGCGCGCTTGCCATGCGCCTCGACGTCTTCGTCAAGATCCTGCCGGAAAACCTGCAGAAGGTGACGCGGATCGGCGCCGATGTTTTCACCGTGCTTTCTGCGCTGATCCTGAGTTTTGGCGGCAGCGAGATCATGACGATGCTCGGCGGCGTCTCGCCGACGCTCGGCGTGCCGGAATGGATCCGCTTCGGTTTCCTCGGCGCCGGCGGCGCGCTGATCCTCGTCGTGCTGCTTCTGCAGCGCATTGCCGAAGGCAAGCTCCTGCCGGTTGCTCTCTCGCTTGCCGTGGGGGTCGCGCTCTATGCCGGTATCCCGCATGTCGCGCTCGATCTCGACTGGCCGCCGAGCATCTTCCTCGGACTTATTGCGGCAATCGGTCTCCTGCTTGCTGCGCCGCTGCCGCACGCCTTTCTTGCCGCAGCCTATGTCGTCATCGCCTTCGGCAGTAGCCTGCCGGAGCCGGCGATCGTTTCCGCGACCGTCACCGGCATCTCGAAATTCCTGCTGCTCGCCATTCCCTTCTTCCTGCTTGCCGGCGGCCTGCTGACGGCCTCCGGCGTCGCCAACCAGCTCGTGCGCTTCGCCGCCGCCATGGTCGGCCATCGCCGGGCAGGGCTGGCGCAGACGACGCTCTTGACCAGCGTCCTTTTTTCCGGCGCCTCCGGCTCGTCGGTCGCAAATGCCGCTTTCGGCGCGTCGACCTTCCAGCCCGAACTGGTCAAACACGGCTATCGGCCGGCGCAGGCGGCGGCGATCATCGCCTCGACATCGGTTCTCGACAACGTCATCCCGCCGTCGATCGCATTTCTCATCCTTGCGACGGCGACCAATCTTTCCGTCGGCTCGCTGCTCGTCGGCGGTTTCTTTGCCGGCGGGCTGATGGCCATATGCCTGGCAGTCGCCATCCATCTGACGGTCAGCGAACAGGTGCCTTTGCCGCGCGCAAACGCGAGACAGCGCTGGCAATCGGCAGTCCAGGCTATCCCAGCCTTCGGGCTCGGCATCATCGTCGTCGTCGGCATCCGCATCGGCATCGTCACGACCACGGAAGCGGCTGCGCTTGCTGCTTTCTACACGCTGCTGCTCGGCATCGGCGCGCGGCTCGGCATTCTCTCGCTCTATGCCGCCTTTCGCCAGGCAGCAGTTGAAGCGGCGGCAATCGGTCTCCTCATCGGCACGGCCGGCCCCTTTGCCTTCCTGCTGGCTGTCGACGACGTGTCCAGGCTGATCTCGCATCTGACGACGGCACTCGGCGGCAGCGCGCTTGCGGTCATCCTGCTGTCGAACGTCATCCTGCTGGTTGTCGGCCTTGTTCTCGATATCGGCGCTGCGATCCTGCTGTTCGGCCCGATCCTGCTGCCGGCAGCGGTTGCCGCCGGCATCGATCCCATTCAGTTCGGGGTGATCATCGTCGTCAACCTGATGATCCACGGACTGACGCCGCCGCTCGGCATGCTGATCTTCGTCGTCAGCGGCGTCACGCGCATTCCCGCCTCGGAGCTCTTTCGGGCGGTGGTTCCCTATCTGCTCGCTCTCCTGGTCTCGCTCGCAATCCTTTGCGCCTGGGCCATCATCTTCTCGTAAACAGGACAACCCCATGGATAATCTCAACCGACGCCATTTCCTGAAGACCGCTGCTCTCACCGGAACGGTGCTTGCAGCGCCCGCTTTCGTCCGCACCGCCGCTGCCCGCACGACGACGATCACGATCGCTTCGCTGCTCGGCGACGACAAGCCGGAAACGAAGATCTGGGTGAAGATCGGCGAACTGGTCGAAGCGAAGCTGCCCGGCCAGTTCAAATTCAATATCGTCAGGAACGGTGCGCTCGGYGGCGAGAAGGAGGTGGCCGAGGGCGTGCGCCTCGGCTCCATCCAGGCCAGTCTCTCGACGGTCTCGTCGCTCTCCGGTTGGGCACCGGAACTGCAGATCCTCGATCTGCCCTTCCTCTTCCGCGATGCCGACCACGTGCGCCGGACCGTTGGTGGTGATGTCGGCGCCGATCTCAAGCAGAAACTGCAGGCGCAGAATTTCGTCGTCGGCGATTTCATCAATTACGGCGCCCGCCATCTCCTGACCAAGGAACCGGTGACGCGGCCGGAGCAGCTCAAGGGTAAGCGCATCCGTGTCATCCAGAGCCCACTGCACACCAAGCTCTGGAGTGCATTCGGCACGACGCCGATCGGCATTCCGATCACCGAGACCTATAATGCGCTCGCAACCGGTGTCGCCGACGCGATGGATCTGACCAAATCGGCCTATGCCGGCTTCAAGCTCTATGAGGTCGTGCCCGATATGACCGAGACCGGCCACATCTGGGCATCCGGCGTCATCTATTATGCCTCGACCTTCTGGGCCGGCCTCAACGACGAGCAGAAGGCGGTGTTCCAGCAGGCTTCCAGCGAAGGGGCCACCTATTTCAACCAGCTGATCGTCGACGACGAGTCCAAATCCGTCGAGACGGCGCTTGCCAACGGCGGAAAGCTCTTGAAGCCGGAAGCCTTCGAGGAATGGCAGAAGGGCGCCCAGGGTGTGTGGGACGATTTCGCACCTGTTGTCGGTGGCATCGACAGGATCAAATCCGTCCAGGCGGCCTGAGCAAGAGGCAGGGCGGTTCGCCTGCAGCTTTTGACGGGACCGATGGAAAAACCATCGGTCTCTTCATCGCGCGCACTTGCCGGAAAAATAATGCCGGAGCAGGCCGGAAATCGAAAGAGCATGCCTTCGGTGATCGTGATATATAACTTACTTAAAATCCAGGAATGGGAAGTCTTTACCTTCGGCCGGTGCGATCCTGTTGACCGCAATCTCTCGACCGCTTCCGGCGGACGGATCCCATGGCCTCGATTTGAGACGAAAAACATTGAACACAAGGCTTTGGAGGGCCGACCATGAGCTTACGCATCAACGATATTGCCCCCGATTTTACCGCCGACACCACGCAGGGACCGATCAGCTTCCATGAGTGGATCGGCAGCGGCTGGGCCGTCCTGTTCTCGCATCCGAAGAATTTCACGCCTGTTTGCACGACCGAGCTCGGCGCCATGGCCGGCCTTGCGGGAGAGTTTTCCAAGCGTGGCGCCAAGATCATCGGCATCTCCGTCGATCCTGTGGAAAGCCATGCCAAGTGGAAGAACGACATCAAGACCGCCACTGGCTTCGACGTTGAATATCCCCTGATCGGTGACAAGGACCTTAAGGTCGCCAAGCTCTACGACATGCTGCCGGCCGGCGCCGGCGAGAGCTCGGAAGGCCGCACGCCTGCCGACAACGCGACGGTGCGTTCGGTCTTCATCATCGGTCCCGATAAGAAGATCAAGCTGATCCTGACCTATCCGATGACGACGGGCCGCAATTTCAATGAGATCCTGCGCGCTATCGATTCCATCCAGCTGACGGCCAAGCACCAGGTGGCCACACCGGCGAACTGGAACCAGGGTGATGACGTCATCATCACTGCCGCGGTGTCCAACGAAGACGCGATCACGCGTTTCGGCGCCTTCGATACGGTTCTGCCCTATCTCAGGAAGACCAAGCAGCCGACGGCCTGATCCCGGCTCTCGAACCTCTACAAGCCGTCGCGAAAACATCTTCGCGGCGGCTTTTCTTTGTGGTGCTGATAGCGGTGAAGTGTCGGCCGTAACCGATCGAACCTTAGGTGATGGCTTTGCGGGCTCTCACCGCGTCGCCGAATGCCTGAAACAGCGCACGATTCACAGGGTTGGTTTGGGGATCGTATTCGGCGTGCCATTGCACGCCGAGCGCAAATCCCGGCGCGTCTTTGAACCGTATCGCCTCGATCGTCCCGTCCTCGGCAATTCCTTCGGCAACGACCCTCTCGCCAAGTTCGAGGATGCCCTGTCCATGTAGCGAGTTCACCCGGATCGTCTCTCGGCCGAGAATGCGCGCAAACATCCCGTCCTGGATAAGTCGAACATCGTGACGATCGCCGAAAACGATGGCGGGGTCGGGATGGATTTCGCCGGTCTCCAGGCGCGGCATTCGGTGGTTCATGCGTCCTGGCAATTCCCGGATTTCAGGATGCAACGAGCCGCCGGCGGCGACGTTCATTTCCTGAAAACCGCGGCATATACCGAAAACAGGAACGCCTTGCGCAACACAGGCTTCAATCAATGGTAGCGCCAGCCCGTCACGATCTTCATCGTAAGGTTCGTGCTTGGGATCAGGCACCATGTTGAAGCGGCTGGGATGGACATTAGCTCTGGCGCCCGTCAGCAGAATGCCGTCGACGACAGCCAGCAGATCCGCGATATCGGCTAGTTTAGGATTGCCGGCAAACATCAGCGGCAAGGCTTCGGCAACATCGGCCACTGCTCGCAGATTATTTTCTCCGACAAGCTGGGCCGCAAAGCGGCTTTCGACGATGCGGGCGTTCCCGATGATGCCGATTACAGGTCTCGTCATTGCTGGCCACACCCCAAGTCGCAACGCCAGCTGCTGCCCAAACCGTCAAGATCCGCGGGCAGGTGATCTGCAACGACGCGAAGCGGGAACCGGCCTTTGGCTGGCTGCGGGCCCGGTTGTCACTATGGATATCCTTTGCCGCAATGACGGTGCAAGAGCTATCGCAGCCGATGCTCAATCCGGAACGGGAAGGGCGCGCTGGTTGTAGAGGATATTGCGGATGCGCGCCTGCTCCTCTTCGGAGAGCTTACTGTTGTCGGTGCCAAGATCGGCGCCGACCGCCAGGCCGCGTTGGACACCAGGCCGTGCGCCGACCTCCTCGAACCATCGCTTGAAATGCTTGAACTCGTCGATGTCCTGACCCTGTGCCTGCCAGTTGACGGTCCAGGGATAGCTGACGATATCGGCGATGGTGAATTCCTCACCGGCCAGATAGCGCCGGTCGCGAAGCCGCATGTTGAGAACGCCGTAGAGGCGGTTGGCTTCGTCCGTGAAGCGCCGCACCGCATAGGACTGGTCGCCTTCGCGATCGCCAAGGCGACGGAAATGACCGGCTTCGCCGAGTTTCGGCCCCTGGTTCGCCATCTGCCAGATCACCCATTGCGTGACCTCGTATTTGCCGCGCAGATCCTGCGGCCAGAATTTACCGGTCTTCTCGGCGAGATAGAAGAGGATCGCGCCGGATTCGAACACGCTCAACGGACCGTCGCCATCGGCAGGCTCGTGATCGACGATGGCCGGCATGCGGTGATTGGGGTTGAGTTTGAGATAATCAGGTTTGAATTGGTCGCCCCGGCCGATATTGACCGGCACCAGCCGGTAGGGCGTGCCGGTTTCCTCCAGGAAGATCGAAACCTTCTTGCCGTTCGGCGTCGGCCAGTAGTGGAGATCAATCATCTGCTTATCCTCGTTCGCTTAGATAGTCCTGGTGAAGAGGATGACGCTGCGACCGTGGCAGGTCGAATATATCTGTTCCAAAATTGCTGGCGAAATTAGAAACCTGGTGCAGAGAGGGAAATGGGGGAAGCTTCCTACCCGTATCGATGGTATTGAGAATTCAGCGTCGCGATGGAAGTTCGAACCCGCCGAGATCCGATGATAGGCCGGAAATGTCAGTCCGACATGGGGAGGAGATCGGCGAAAGCCATGCTTTCGCTCTGCCTTCTGTTTTCCCAACTAGACACGGTAAGGGCCCAGCCGGAAGGAAGCGCTGGGGCGCCGGCCTGTCTCTATTCGGGGCCTTCGGCGTCGGAATCGGGTGAGACGCTTTGCATCCGTAAGGACAGTTTCAATCGAGACCTTTGCGTCGCGATCGAGCATTTCGCCAGCGCCAATCAATTGCCGCCGGATTATTTCGCCCGTCTCATCTGGCGGGAAAGCACCTTTCGCCCCGATGCAGTCAGCTTCAAAGGAGCGCAGGGCATTGCGCAGTTCATGCCCGGAACGGCGAAACTGCGCGGTCTTGAAGACAGCTACCAGGTGTTGGAAGCCCTGCGGAAATCGGCTCAATATCTCGACGAATTGCGCAATCGTTTCGGCAATCTCGGCCTTGCCGCCGCCGCCTATAATGCTGGCGAAAACGGACTTTCCTCTTACCTAACGTCAGGGAGATTACCTTACGAGACACGCGGTTACGTCCTGGCAATCACCGCGCATACCATCGAGGAATGGAAGGATAATCCTCCGGAAGATGCGGCTGCCCCGCTCGACAAGGACAAGTCCTTCCTCGATGCTTGCGTGGCGCTTGCGGAGAGACGGACGTTGAAGGACACGCCCTGGCGTCAGGAGGGTGAATGGGCGCCCTGGGGCGTCCAACTTGCGGCGAATGCGAATGTCGCGGTAGTCAGGCGCATGTTTCTCGATGCCGTGCAGGATCTGCCCGCGCCCCTGAATGCGGAGCAGCCGCTGATCCTGCGCCAGCGCGATCGCAGCTTTGGTTTTCGCCCGCGTTATGCTGCCCGCATCGGCCGGCAGACACGCTTGGAAGCCAACGACCTCTGCAACCAGATCCGCAAACAGGGCGGCACCTGCCTTGTTTTCAGGAATAGCGGGCCTGGTTGAGCCGACTTGATCACGAAAAGTCTGCTTGCGGGATCACCCAAGCGCAGCATATTCGACACGGAAATGCAAAGGGAGGAACGATGATGCGGGTTTTGGTAATCGGGGCAACGGGCCATGTCGGAACCTATCTCGTTCCCCGTCTGGTGGAAGCCGGCCACGACGTCGTTACGATCAGCCGCGGCACAGCAAAGCCTTATACGGCAAACCACGCCTGGGCTGGCGTCGATCAGCGTCAGATGGATCGGACAGCCATGGAGCGGACGGGTGATTTCGGCCCGGCCGTGCGTGGTGTGAAAGCCGATATCGTCATCGACATGATCTGCTTCTCGCTGGAAAGTGCCGAGCACCTGGTGACGGCGCTATCGGGGCATGTCGGTCATTTCCTGCATACCGGCACGATCTGGACGCACGGCCACCCGACAGCCGTGCCGACACTGGAAGAGGCGCCGAAATTTCCCTTCGGCGAGTACGGCACGCAGAAGGCGGCGATCGAAACCTATCTGCTGCAGCAGGCAAGGCTGCGCGGATTTCCGGCAACCATCATCCATCCCGGCCATATTGTTGGTCCCGGCTGGGCGCCGCTCAATCCGGCAGGCAATTTCAACCTGCAGGTCTTTTCGACCCTTGCCCGCGGAGAGGTTCTGGCGCTGCCCAATTTCGGCCTGGAGACCGTTCATCACGTCCATGCCGATGACGTGGCGGCGATGTTCATGGATGCGATCGCCAACTGGAACACGTCGACCGGCGAAAGTTTTCACGCGGTTTCGGAGCAGGCATTGACCCTTCGCGGCTATGCCGAATCAATGTCTCGCTGGTTCGGGCACGAGCCGAAGCTCAGCTTCGCGCCATTCGACGCCTGGGCCGAAGGTCAGACGGCTGAGGATGCGAAGGCGACATGGGAACATATCGCCCGCAGCCCGAATTGCTCGGTCGCCAAAGCGAGGCGCCTGCTGGGTTACACCCCAAGATACACATCCCCGCAGGCAGTGCAGGAATCGGTCAGCTGGCTGGTCGGGCAGGGGCGGATCAAGACCTGATCCGCCATCGCCGCCGAATCCTAACAGATCAGAATAGCCCTGAAATCATTGACGTTGGTTCCGGTCGGGCCGGTTTCAAAGAGATCACCGGTGGTCGCAAAGCCAGAATAGCTGTCATTGCCGTCGAGCAGTCGGCGCGGATCGAGCCCGGCGGCGCGAAGGCGCCTTGCCGTGCCGCCATCGGCAAAAGCGCCGGCATTATCCTCCGAGCCGTCGATCCCGTCCGTGTCGGCGGCGAGGATATGAATGCCCTCCTGCCCGTCGATCGCAAGCGCCATGGCGAGCGCGAATTCGCCATTACGTCCGCCCTTGCCGCCCTTGGCTCTCAGCGTCACCGTCGTCTCGCCGCCGGAAAGGATGACGACCGGCTTGGAAAACGGCCTGTTGCGGCCCGATACCTCGCGGGCAATCGCCGCATGCACCAGCGCCACGTCGCGCGATTCCCCTTCGATCGCATCCGAAAGGATCGCCGGCTCGATCCCCTGCGACTTCGCCAGTGCGGCCGCCGCCTCCAGCGAAACGCCGGCGGAGGCGATGATGTGATGCGCGTGCCGTAGGAAGACCGGATCGTCCGGTCGCGGTGCATCGGCCTTCGGCGAGTTCAAATGGTCGAATGCGGCCTGCGGCAGCTGCAATCCGTATTGCCTGATGATCTCGAGCGCATCGTGCCGTGTCGAACCATCAGGGACCGTTGGCCCGGAGGCGACATGGGCCGGGTTGTCGCCGGGAATGTCGGAGACGATCAGACTGACGACCCTCGCTTTGGTCGCTGCTGCAAGTCTTCCGCCCTTGATGGTGGAGAGATGCTTGCGCACGACATTCATTGCCGAAATCGGTGCGCCCGAGGCAAGCAGCTTTTCGTTGAGCGCAATCTCATCTTCAAGGGTCAGCCCGTCCGGCGGGGCGGGCAGCAGCGCCGAGCCACCGCCGCAGATCAGCGCGATCACCAGATCGTCTTCCGTCAGCCCGTTCACCGTCTCCATCAGCCGCTTTGCGGCGGTAAGGCCAGCCGCATCCGGCACCGGATGGGCGGCCTCGAAGATCTCGATGCCGCGTGTCTCGCAGCCATAGCCGTAGCGGGTGACCACGAGACCCTCAAGCGCTCCGTCCCAGACGCTTTCGAGCGCCCGCGCCATCTGCGCCGCGCCCTTGCCGGCGCCGATCACCACGGTCCTTCCCTTCGGCCTATCAGGTAGGTTCGCCTTTATGCCAGTCAGCGGATCGGCGGCGCGAACCGCCGCGTCGAACAGGCTTTTCAGAAAATCGCGGGGAGCTGATATCGTCATCGGTGGTCTCTGCTGCCTCGGTGTCGATGTGGGATTGTCCGTTATTCTCGGCCTGCAGGATCAGCAGGGTGCGCTGGCCGCACCATAGCCTACGGCATAATTCCTCAAATCGGAATCGATCGAAGGATAAAATTATGCAGCAATTCAAAGTGCTACAGCGTCAGTCGGCGAGGGCGGCCAGGATACGGACCCAGGATCGTATGCCTTTATGGAAGCTTGAGAGATCGTATTTTTCGTTCGGGCTGTGGACGCGGTTGTCGAAGCGGGCGAAGCCGACGAGGAGGGCATCGCATCCGAGCCGGCGTTTGAATTCGCCGATGATGGGGATCGAACCGCCCGTGCCGGCAAGGGCAGCTTCGCATTGCCATTCCGTCGAAAGCGCCTGAAGCGTCCTGGTGAGAAACGGACTGTCGATCGGCATGACGGTTGCCGGCGAAAGCCCGTAATCCCTGAAGCTGACCGAACAATCCCTAGGGATACGTGCGCGCACGTGCCGCTGGAAGGCATCACGGATCGTCAGAGGATCTTGCCCTTCAACCAGGCGAAACGAAATCTTGGCGTTTGCCTTCGCCGGAATGACGGTCTTGAAGCCTTCTCCTGTATAGCCGCCACTCATGCCGTTGATTTCGCAACTCGGCCGCGCCCAGATCTGTTCGAGGACAGAACGGTCTGCCTCGCCGGCCGGATCTCTCAGGCCGATATCGCCGAGAAAGGCCTCCTCGTCGAAGGGCAGTCTTTTCCACAGCGCCTTGATGGCGTCGGGGAGCTCTTTCACGCCATCATAAAAACCCTCGACCGCGACGCCGCCATCGGCACGCCGCAGGCTCGAAACCACGTCTGACAGCACCTGCAGCGGATTGCGCGCGGCATTGCCGAACATGCCGGAATGCAGGTCTTGATCGGCGCAGGTGACCTCGATTTCCGTACTAAAGATACCGCGCAGCATCGTCGTGACGGCAGGCGTTTCGCGATCCCACATATCCGTGTCGCAGACGAAAACCGCATCGGCCTTCAACTCGTCTGCCGTGGCATCCAGAAAGGGCGCGAGGCTCGGGCTGCCGGCCTCTTCCTCACCTTCGAACAGCATGCTCACCTGCACCGGCAGTTTACCCGTGACGCTCTTCCAGGCGCGGCAGGCTTCGACGAAGGTCATCAACTGTCCCTTGTCGTCGGACGCGCCGCGCGCCACGATCGCGGTATCGCCGTTCGGCAAGGCTTCCATGCGGGGCTCGAACGGATCGCTCGTCCACAGCGCCAGCGGATCGACCGGCTGGACATCGTAATGGCCGTAAAACAGCAGATGCGGTCCGGACGCCGCCTTTTCATGGGCGACGACCATCGGATGCCCGGTCGTTTTACGCACCGATGCTTCGAAGCCGATCGCAGCCAGATCCCGGCTCAGCCATTCGGCGGCAGCGCGGCAGTGATCGCGATAGGTCGGGTCGGTCGAGACGCTCGGAATGCGGATCAGCTCGAAAAGCCGCGCCAGGCTACCATCGAGGCTTCGGTCCACATGGGCAAGAACGGCATCGATATCTTGATCCATGGCACTAGTCATCGTCTCTCCTCAGCGGTTCAATCTTCCGGATCGAGAATGCAGCATTGCTCGGCGAGCGGTATCAGCACGGCGGACGACCCCGTTTCCAGCGGGTCGGACAAAGCCCCATTGGCGGTGATCTCTCCCGCTGATGTCGTGCATTTGTACTGGTAGGCCCGGCCAAGATAGGTGCGCGTGCCGAGCACGGCCGCGATGCCATCACCGTCACGGCTGACGGCAAGACCGTCTGCGCGGCAGGCCAGCACGAAGTCGTCCTTGATCGGTCCGAACGTTTCCTGTGACAGCTGCAGCCGCGCTCCGCCGGTCGTCTCGGCCATCACAAGCGCGCCGTTGCGCGCGCTCACCTTCATGCGGATCAGGTTCTCGAATCCGACGAAGCGGGCGACGAAAGCGTTGGCCGGCTGGCGATACAGCACCTCCGGCGCGTCGAGCTGCATGATGCGCCCGGCATTCATGATCGCCACCCTGTCGGAGATCGAGAATGCCTCCTCCTGGTCGTGGGTGACGTAAAGTGACGTGGTGCCGTTGGCGCGCTGGAGCTGCCTGATCTCGACGCGCATGTCGATCCTGAGCTTTGCATCCAGATTGGAAAGCGGCTCGTCGAACATCAGAAGCGGCGGCTCGATGACCAGTGCCCGGGCGAGAGCCACGCGCTGTTTCTGGCCGCCTGACAGGGCCGACGGCAGCCGGTCGGCGAAGGCCGAAAGGCCGACGCGGTCCAGCATGGCCGTCGTTCTTTTCGTCCGTTCCGGCTGGGGAATGCGACGCTGCCTCAGGCCGAAGGCAACATTGTCCTGGACGCTCAGATGAGGAAAAAGCGCGTAGTTCTGAAAGACCAGGCCGATGTCGCGCGCATGTGCGGGAAGGCCGGTGAGGTCGCGCTCGCCGAGCTTGATGCTGCCGCTGCTCGGCTGCAGAAAACCAGCCACGAGGCGCAATGTCGTCGTCTTTCCGCAGCCGCTGGAGCCGAGCAGGGACACCAGCTCCCCGGCCATGACTGAGATCGACAGGTCCTTAAGCACCTGGGTAATGCCGTAATGGGCGGAGATGGAATCGATGGTGAGGGATACGGTCAAGAGCGTTCTACTTTGTCAGGAAGGTAAGGCCGAGCGTGGCCTCGACGACGGCCATGACGCCGACTGTCACGAACATCAGCAACACCGATACCGATGCGATCGTCGGGTCGAAGAACTGTTCCATATGCGCAAGGATCTGGATCGGCAGCGTCGAGATGCCCGGCCCGGTCAGGAAGACCGAAACCGACACGTCGTTGATCGAGGTGATGAAGGCGAGGATGAAGGCGGCAATGACMCCGGCCCGAATATTCGGCAGGACCACGGTCAGGAAGGTTTTCAGCGGCGGGCAACCCAGGCTGATCGCCGCCTCCTCGACGGAAAAATCGAAGGCCGCCAGGCTGGCGCCGACGACGCGCACCGAATAGGGC
>NZ_JBFUAY010000100.1:0-20928 GCF_056406015.1 Rhizobium sp. P1_E1
ACCGGGCGCACGGTGTCCCAGCTGGCTCATGGCGTTGAAGAGATGCGTGACGCCCCGCGYGCCGGCATCGAAACGTTCTTCCGCCGCCTCGCTCGAACAATCGGAATGGCCGATGCTGATGGTGACACCGGCTTCCGCAAGCTCGCGCACCTGGGCAACCGTCACCTGCTCGGCCGCCATTGTGACGAGCAGCGTGCCGATCGCCTCGCGTGCCTGGATGAAGGCCTTGACGTCGCGGTCCTCCACCGGTCGCATCAGTTCGGCCAGATGCGCACCCTTCCTCGCAGGCGCCAGATGCGGACCTTCGAGATGCAGACCGGCAACGCCGCGGTTCGCCTTGACAGCCTCCTTGGCCGCCTCGATGGCGGCAATGGACGCTTCTGATGTATCGGTAATCAGTGTCGGCAGCAGCGACGTCGTGCCATAGGGCCGGTGCCCGCCGGCGATAATGTCCATCGAGGCAGCGGAAGGCTCGTCGTTCAGCATCCGCCCGGCGCCGCCATTGACCTGCGCATCGATGAAGCCGGCCGACAGAATACCGCCCGCAAGCGTCACCACCTCGCCGTCCGGCAGATCATCTCTGGCAGCGATCGCTTCGACGCGGCCATCGGCAACGATGAGCGCCTTATCGTCATGGAAGCGCTCGCCGTCGAAGATGCGGGCGCCGAGGAAGATCTTGCGGACCATCAGACCGTCTCCGTCACCTTGAGCAGGTTCGCCGGCTTGTCGGGATCAAAGCCCTTGCGGCGCGTCACCGACTCGATCAGCCGGTAATAGACGAGCAGCGACACCAGCGGATCGACGAGGCCGTTGCCCGTCGTCGGCACGCGCAGATGGACACCGGAAAGCGGCTGCGCCGAGAAGCCTACAGTGGTGGCGCCGAGCTTCTGCAGGCGCTCCAGCGCCTGGACATTGTTGGCGAAGGCCGCATCGTCGGGTGCGAAGGCGACGATCGGGAAGCCCGGCTGCACCAGGCGCATGGGGCCGTGCATCAGTTCCGCCAGCGAGAAGGCCTCGGCATGCAGGCCGGAGGTTTCCTTGGCCTTCAGCGCCGCTTCGAGTGCGATCGCAAAGGCCGGGCCGCGGCCGGCGGTATAGAGCGAGGTCGCGTTGAAGAGCACCTCCTCGGCTGCCGCCGTGTCGATCCCGGCGGTCGCCGACAGCGCCTCCGGCAGCTTGTCGAGCGCCGCCTGCAGGTCGGACGCGCCGCCGATCGCAGCCGTCACACCGGCAAGGGCGGCGACCGAGGCTATGAAGGATTTCGTCGCCGCGACGCTCTTTTCCGCGCCGGCATTGAGGCCGAGAACGATATCGGCCTGTTTCGCAAGCGGGCTGTCGGTGACGTTGACGACGGCGATCGTCGTCGCTCCGCCCTTCTTCGCCGCATCCTGCAACGCGACGATATCGGGGCTGGCACCCGACTGCGAGACGGTGAAATGGACGCCGCCCTTCAGATGCAGCGCCGCACCGTAGACGGAAGCGATCGACGGACCGACCGAGGCGACCGGAACGCCGCAGGTAATCTCGAAAAGATATTTGAAAAAGGTGGCGGCGTGGTCCGAGGAGCCGCGCGCCGCCGTCGTCACCACGCTCGGGCGGGCGGACGAAAACAGCCGGGCAATCTCGGCAAAGACCGGTTTTTCCTTTTCGAGAAGCGTAGCCACCACCTCTGGCGATTGGCCGGCTTCTTGCAGCATCAGTGACTGGTTGTCATTCATAGGTCATCTCCGATTCTCAATTCGGCTACGAAATCATAGGCATCGCCGCGATAATGCGAGCGGGTGTATTCGACGACGCGCTGGTCTTCCAGGCGCGAGACGCGTTCGATCAGGAGCGCCGGCGCGCCTGATTTGACGTTCAGGATTGCGGCGGAGGACGGGTCGAGCGTGACCGCCGTCAGCCGCTGCAGCGCGCGCACGGGCCTGTGGCCGCTGGCCGTCAGCGCATCGTAGAGCGATCCCTCGCCGCCGGCATCGTGCCCGAGGAACTTGATCGGCACCACGGCGCGTTCAATCGCCAGCGGCAGGCCGTCGGCAAGGCGCAAGCGGTCGAGTCTCAGCACCGGCTCGTCGCCGCCGAGGCCGAGCAGGAAGGATTCCTCCGGCGACGGCGTATTGACCGCCCGCGACAATATCCGTGCGGCCGGCAGACGCCCGCGTGAACGCATGTCGGCGGAGAAGGAGGAAAGCCGCCAGAGCGACTGTTCCATGCGCTCCACTCTGCTCGACACGAAAGTACCGCTTCCGTGGCGCGATTCCAATGCGCCGGACGCCATCAGATCACGATAGGCGGTGCGCACGGTCACTCGGCCGAGCTTCAGAGCTTCGGCAAGGTCGCGCTCGCCCGGGAGTGCGGTGCCGGGCTTCAGCAGGCCTTCCTGAATGAGGCCGGTCAGCGTCTGCGCCAGCCGCTTGTAGAGCGGCCCGGTCAATGCCTCGTCACGCAGGCCGCGGCTATTCAATTCCGCTATCAGACTGGTTCTATCCATGGACGCACAATAGAACCTATATAGGACCAATCGGCAAGACAGAATCGAATGCCGAAAGAAAAAACCCTCGCCGGCGGGCCGGCGAGGGTTTCATAGCGACCAAATCTGACAACCGTGCGTCGACAGCGCCCCGCGTTAGAAACGCGCGGCGCTGGAGGACGCTCAGTTCTTGGTGAAGATATAATCCGTCTCCTGGCGCAGCACTTCGCCGGGGCGCAGAACCGCATTCGGAAAACCTTGGTGATTGATGGCATCCGGCCAGACCTGCGTCTCCAGGCAGAAGCCGGCGAATGGACCGTATTTGCGCCCGCCGATGCCGGGAGCCCCGGTATCGAGCTTGAAGCCGGCATAGAACTGTACGCCTGGCTCGGTGCTGCGCACTTCCAGCGACACACCGGAATAAAGGCTGCGGGCGAGCGCGACGGTTCGTTTGGCGGTGCGCTCGGCGGACAGGCAGAAATTATGGTCGTAGAACACCTGTTCGCTGTCGACGAAACGCTTCATCGGCGCCATCTCGCGGAAATCGAATTCGGTGCCCTCGACGGAACGGATCTCGCCGGTTGGCACCTGCTTCTCATCGGTCGGCAGATAATGATCGGCGGCAATCATGATATCGTGGCCAAGCGCATCGTCGCGACCGTCGAGATTGAAATAGGCGTGCTGGCAGACATTGGCGAGCGTCGGCTGGTCGCTGGTCGATTCGTAGGTGATCGACAGTTCACCGTTGCCATGCACCCAGAAAGTCGCCTGGATGGTGCAATTGCCGGGATAGCCGGCGCGGCCATCGGGATCGACGATCTTCAGCACCACGCGGTCGACGTCATGCTCGACGATCGTCCAGTTGCGTTTGGCGATATTGTCGCTGCCGCCATGCAGATGCGTCACGCCGTTTTCATTCAGTTCGAGCTGATAGTCCTTGTCGTCAATCGTAAACCTGCCGCCGCCGACGCGGTTGGCGCAGCGGCCGGGTGTCGCGCCGAAATAGGATGAATAGAGGGGGTAGCTGTCGAAATCGTCGAAGCCGAGCTGCAGCGGCGCGTCATGTCCCTCGAGGCGCAGATCCTGGATGACTGCGCCCCAGCTTATGATCTTGGCCGTCAGCCCACCGCCCTTGATCACGACGCGATAGACGGTCTCGCCCGCCTTCGTCTGCCCGATAACGTCCCGCTCCAACTTATCCGACATGATCGACCGTCCATTCTATCTCTGCTGCAAATTCTCAATTCGGAATCGATTTGAGGAATTTGAAGCGATTCAAACTGTGCATTGCACGTCCGATGAAGACGCGCGGTTTGGTAGGTTTCGGGACAGGAACCTGCCCGCATTTGCTTCAATCCGCAACCGGCGGATCGGAAAGAAAATGCCGCAGCGATGAGGCGGCGGCACCGGCTCGAGGGGCGATCGGCAACGGTCAGAGGTCCGTGCCGATCTCTTCCACATCAAAAGGCGTCGTCTGGTAGATTTCGTTGATCCAGTTGCCGAACAGGAGATGCGCATGGCTGCGCCAGCGGTTCTGCGGCGCAAGCGCCGGATCATTATGCGGGAAGTAATTGTGCGGCATCTTGATCGGCACGCCGGCATCGACGTCGCGAAAATACTCGTCGGAAAGCGAAGTGGAATCATATTCGACATGGTTGAACATGTAGAGCCGCCGGCCCTTCTTCTCGTGCACGAGACACACGCCCATCTCGGCTGATTCCATCAGGATCTCCAGGTTTTCGGATTTCTCGATATCGGCGCGGCGCACTTCGGTCCAGCGCGACACCGGCACCTCGAAATTGTCGGAAAAGCCGTTGAGATAGATCGACGAAGGCTTCAGGTTGCGGTGGCGGTAAACCCCGAAGGCCTTCTCTTTGAGCTCGTATTTCGGAACGCCGTGGAAATGATAGATCGCCGCCATCGCGCCCCAGCAGACGTTCATCGTCGAATGGACATTCGTTTCCGTCCAGTCGAGAATCTGCTGCATCTCCGCCCAATAGGTGACGTCCTCATAGGGCAAAAGCTCGATTGGCGCCCCGGTGATGATGAAGCCGTCGAACTTGCGATGTTTTACCTCCTCCCAGGTCTGGTAGAAGGCAAGCAAATGATCTTCTGACGTATTCTTCGCCTTGTGGCCGCCGATACGGATGAGCGACAGTTCCACCTGCAGCGGCGAGGCGCCGACGAGACGCGCCATCTGCAATTCGGTCTTGATCTTGTTCGGCATGAGGTTGAGCAGCCCGATTTGCAACGGTCGGATATCCTGACGGATCGCCAACGTCTCGGTCATCACCCGCACACCTTCCTGAACCAGGGTTTCGAAGGCGGGCAGCGTATCGGGGATCTTGATGGGCATTGCGGTCACTCGATCAAAAACAAAAACCGGCGGCGAAAAAAATCGCTACCGGTCCGCACGCGGCCCTTTAGCGATTTTTTTAACGTGGCTGCAAGCCGGCCGGCCAAATCACCACGGAGCGCTTTAATTAGACCCAGTCGGGTCGCGAATCAACTGTCGACTGCAGTCAAGTGACCTCTGCCGCATCATCACAGTTTAATGAATGATAGAATCTGTTGATAGACCCGTAACGCCACCATGTTATTTATAGGGGCATGGGCGATTTGGAAAAGCGTAATGGCAGATAAGATTGAGGGGAGGCCGGGCATCCGAAGGCAGGATAGGGTAGGGTATGATTTCAGCCTGACATATCGCCTCGGCGTCATGTTCTCAGCATTCTGGAATTCGGAAGTGCGTGGCAGGGTGCTGTTTCTGGCGACCGTGCTGATCCTCGTTATCCTGGCGACGTCCTACGGCCAGGTCATATTGAACGAGTGGAATGCGCCCTTCTATGACTCGCTGGAGCGCCGCGACCTCGGCGAATTCTTCCACCAACTCGAAATCTTCGCGATGATCGCCGGCACGCTGCTGCTGCTCAACGTGCTGCAGGCCTGGCTGAACCAGATGACGGCGCTCTATATGCGTGAAGGCCTGTCACGCGATCTCGTCGACCAGTGGCTGAGGCGCAAGCGGGCGCTGCGGCTTGCCTCCAGCGGCCTGATCGGCGTCAATCCGGACCAGCGTCTGCACGAGGATTCCCGCAACCTTGCCGAAAGCACGACAGGGCTCGTTCTCGGCCTGCTGCAGTCGACCATCCTCCTGGTGAGCTTCATCGGCGTGCTCTGGGAGCTTTCGAGCGGCTTCATCTTCCGCATCAGCGGCCACAGCTTCTCCATTCCGGGCTACATGGTCTGGGCGGCGATTTTCTATGCCGCTTCCGCCTCGGTGCTGAGCCAGGTCGTCGGCCGCAAGCTGGTCAAGCTCAATGCCGACCGTTTTTCGAAAGAAGCCGAGCTTCGCTTCACGCTGATGCATGCCAATGAGAACATGCCGGCGATCACCGTTGCCCGCGGCGAGGAGAACGAGCGCCGACGTATCAACACCGACATCAGCTCGGTACTGACAGTCGTCAAGCGGCTCGCCATGGCCAATACCAATCTCACCTGGGTTTCGGCCGGCTACGGCTGGCTGGTAATCGTCATCCCGATCATCGTTGCCGCCCCAGCTTATTTCTCCGGCGGCCTCACCCTCGGCCAGCTGATGATGTCGGTCGGCGCCTTCAACCAGGTCAACACGGCGCTGCGCTGGTATGTCTCCAATTTCGGCCCGATCGCCGAGTGGCGCGCCACGCTGATGCGCGTCACCGATTTCCGCCAGGCGCTGCTCGACATGGACGAGGACTTCGACCTGAAGGACAGTATCGCCTATGAAAACGCCGCGCCCGACACGCTGACGTTGAAGGATGTGGTGATCGTCGCCAAAGTCGGCGAAGATATCGAGGAATGCGGCGGTTTCCGACTGCGTGAAACCAATGTCGTGATCAAGGCCGGCGAAAGGATCATGATCAACGGCGATCACAGCGTCAACCGCAAGCTGCTGTTCCAGGCGATGGCCGGCCTCTGGCCGTGCGGTAGTGGCACGATGGGCCTGCCGCCAATCGACGACATGCTCTTCGTTCCGCAGGTTGCCTATGTTCCCGGCGGCACGCTGCGCGAGGCGCTGGCCTTTCCCGAACGTCCCGAAGCCTACGAGAAAGCCGCCGTCGAGGCGGCCCTCGACAAGGTTGGCCTGCATTCGCTGATCGCAAGGCTCGATACCCGCGCCCGCTGGGACAAGCTGCTCGACGGCGACCAGCAGAAAGCGATCGGATTTGCCCGCCTCCTGCTCGTGCGCCCGCGCTGGATCATCTTCGACGAAGTGCTGGAAGGCATGGAGCCGGAACTGCAGGAAACAATGGCCAACCTGCTCGTCTCCATGCCCGAAAGCGGCATGATCTATATCGGCCGCTCCGAGGCCTATCTCGAGGCGCTGAAGCCGCGCGTGCTGCATCTGCAAGCGCTGCCGTCAATTTCCGAGGAGCCGCCTGTCGCCCAGACCGGCGCCAGCGCCAGTGCGGGCGCTGCCGCCGTGCCCGCGCCGGCGCTTTAATACATGCCGCCCAAAAGTGTGGAGCTGTTTTGGGATGACGGCCTGCATAAGGTAAGGATTTGAGCCGCTGGTCACATCGGCGGCGTGATGCCGTTGAGGCCGACGGCGATCTGGCTGGCCGAGATGCTGCCGTCCGCCGCCTTTTCGCCGGTGACGACGACGCCGGCGCCGGGCTTCAGATCATCCTTGGTCGCAGGCGCCAACGTCACGATCGGCGTGCCATCGGCAATCGCGATCGTCTTTTCCTTGCCCTGATAAGTCAGCGTGATCGTGTGGCCGTCCACGGATTTGACGGCGTTGCTGACGGTCGCATTGGTCATCTGGCTGTTCGGCTGCGCATCCCAGGGACGGTTGCCCTCGCCGGTTCCCTTCATCGACGCCGGAAAGATCAGCACCTCGATCGCCCCGTCCGGGCCCGTGCCCTTCGGAAGTGAAGCGACGCCGACGAAATCGCCGGGCTTGATATCCTCGACCGAGGCTTTCTTGATGCCGCCGACCTTCCAGCCGGATTTCAGCGCGATCGTCGCATCGCTGCCCTCGCGCGTCTTGACGACGAGCGTATCGCCGCTGAGGCTTTCGATGGCGCCGCGAACACGAATGCGCTGGGCATCCTGCGCCTGCGCGGCTTGCGACAGGGCAAGGGTCACGAGGCTACCGGCGACAAACGCCGTGAAAATTCCGGAATAGGGCTTGCGAGACATCTGACTTTTCCTTGTCGCCATTGCGATCGGCAATATCCCCGGCTGCCGGACGGCACCTTATGCCGCAGGACGACACACTGACGAATCAAGGAAAAGTGAGCCTTCAGCCTCGAGAAAATCTCAGCCTTCCAGCTCTTCCCGCAGCATTTCGAGCTCCAGCCACTCCTCTTCCATCTTTGTCAGGCCGGCGCGCAGTTTTTCCATCTCGCTGGCAAGTCGGTTGAAGGCGGCAGGATCGCGCGTGAAAAGATTGGGATCTGCCATCACCTGTTCGCGCTTGGCGATTTCGGCTTCGGCCTTCGCCATTTCCTTCGGCAGGTTTTCCAGTGCGAATTTCTGCTTGAAGGAGAGTTTGACCTTCGAGCTGCCTGGCGCTGGTGCCTCCTGCGTCTTCGGCTTCTCCGCCGCCTTCTCGGCTTTTCTGCGCTCCTCGAGCGCGCCCTTGCGTTGCACAAGCATGTCCGAGTAGCCGCCGGCATATTCGATCCAGCGGCCATCAGGCGCATCCGGCACGGCGGGTGCGATCGTCGAGGTCACGGTGCGGTCGAGGAAATCGCGGTCGTGGCTGACGAGAATGACAGTGCCGGGAAAGCCGGCGACAATCTCCTGCAGGAGATCGAGCGTTTCGATATCGAGATCGTTGGTCGGCTCGTCGAGAATCAAGAGATTCGTCGGGCGCGAAAGGATGCGCGCCAGCATCAGCCGGGCGCGTTCGCCGCCGGAGAGGTTTCTGATCGGCGTACGCGCCTGTTCCGGCTGGAACAGAAATTCCTTCATATAGCCGGTGACATGGCGCTGCTCGCCGTTGACGAGCAGGTTTTCGCCGCGCCCGTCCGTCAGATAATTGGCAAGCGTATCCTCGGGGTCGAGATCCTCGCGCTTCTGGTCGAGCGTCGCGATCTCCAGATTGGTGCCGAGCTTCACCGTGCCGCTATCAGGCGCAAGCTGCCCGGTCAGCATCTTCAGCAGCGTCGTCTTTCCGGCGCCGTTCGGTCCCACGAGACCAATGCAGTCGCCGCGATGCACGCGGATCGAAAACGGCGTGACGATCGCCCGCTCGCCGAAGCTCTTGGTGATCTTGTCGGCCTCGATCACCAGCTTGCCGGATTCCTGCGCGTCCGAAACCGTCGCCTGCACCGTGCCCTGCGGCCCCTTATGGCCGCGATAGTTCGAGCGCATCGTCTGCAGCTCGCCGAGACGGCGCATATTGCGCTTGCGCCGCGCCGTGACGCCATAGCGCAGCCAGTGCTCCTCGCGCTCGATCGACTTGCCGAGCTTGTGCTGCTCCAGTTCCTCGGCCTCCAGCACCTGGTCGCGCCAGGCTTCGAAATGCGCAAAGCCGCGGTCGAGCCGGCGCGAGGTGCCGCGGTCGAGCCAAACGGTTGCCGTCGAGACCTTTTCGAGGAAACGCCGGTCGTGCGAGATCAGCACCAAGGCGCTGCGCGTCTTTTGCAGCTCGCCTTCCAGCCATTCGATCGTCGGCAGGTCGAGATGGTTGGTCGGTTCGTCGAGCAGAAGAATGTCTGGCTCCGGTGCCATAACCCGGGCAAGGGCAGCGCGCCGCGATTCGCCACCGGACAGCATTCTGGGGTCTTCTTCGCCGGTCAGCCCGAGATGCGACAGCAGATAGGTGACACGATAGGGATCATCGCCCGGCCCGAGGCCGGCCTCGGCATAGGCCTGCACCGTGTTGAAGCCGGCAAAGTCCGGCGCCTGCTCGAGATAGCGCACCGTCGAGGACGGATGGCGGAAGACCTCGCCGGACTGTGCCTCGACCAGGCCGCCGGCAATCTTCAGCAGCGTCGATTTTCCCGAGCCGTTACGCCCGACGAGACAGATTTTGTCACCGGCCTCGATCTGCAGGCTAGCACCCGCCAGAAGCGGTGCGCCGCCGAAGCTCAGGAAGATATCGTCGAGTTTTAGAATGGGAGGGGCCAAAAATCAGACTCCGGAAAGATCGTAGGGCCGGGCGAGCACGATTGCCCGGCCGCTGCGGAGCGAAAAGCGAACGGTACCTTCCGCAACATTGGAAATGGTGCGCGACGAGCCGAAAGGCAGATGGAAATCCGCCAGCGGATAACGCGCATTCTCGATGGAAAGCCCTCTCAGCTCGCTGAATCCGGGCACGGAAAACAGGCTGCCCTTGGGAAGGTCCAGTTCGATCGTACCGGCAACCAGCGGCACTGCCTCTTCCTTGCCCGAGGTCAGCAGCAGGTCGAAACCCTCTTCCGCCAGGCTGACGGCCGACAGCAAGTGCTGAAGCGCGTGGTCGGAGCGTTCGCCGCCGAGCGCGCCGGCGAGGATGAGCCGCCGCGCGCCCCGCGCGATTGCTTCCGCCACGGCGATTTCGCCGTCCGTCGCCGCCTTCGCTGCCGGATAAGGCTGTTTCGGCACATTGGGAAATGCATTCGCGAGATCGGCCGGTGTCGAATCGAAATCGCCGACCCAGAGCTCCGGCTCGATGCCGAGTGCTGCCGCATGCCGCATGCCGCCATCGGCCGCAATGAAGCGGCTGTCGGCGATGGCGTGGCGCAGGCGCTCCGTCAGGCTGAGTTCGCCGCCAAGGAGAATGGTGAAGGTGGATTGGCTCATGGGCATTGCCCTTAGCGCAAACGGGGGGTCGAGGGGAAGGGGCGCCGCTTGCCTGAAAGCGCCACGCGTCCAACACCAACGGGACGCTCGATCACTTTGAACTACCGCCTAGCCCGGCGTATCCTTGTCGCGCGACAGGAAGACCGCCTCGTAGCCGCCGATGAAGCGCTCGAAAAGCGCTGCGAAGCGCTCGACATCTTCCTGCGGCCAGTCGGAAACGATCTCGGAAATGATCGCAAGCTTCTGCGCGACGATCTCGGCAAGCAGGTCCTGGCCGACCTCGGTCATGACGACGACGATCCGCCGCGCATCGGCCTGCGAGGCCTCGCGGCGCAACACGTTGCGCCCGACCATGTCGGCGACCACCCGGCTTGCCCGTGACGGATCGATGCGCAGCATCTCCGCGATCAGGCCGACCGTGACCTCGCCGGCAGGCTGCGCCCTCCGTACGGCATCGAGCACGTCGAGATGCGAAAGCTCAAGGCCTGGTGCAGCACTCTGGATCGCCAGCCGGCCGATCAGCCGCCGCCCGGTCATCAGCCGCATGCGTGCCATGCTCCGGCCGATACGCGGCACGTTTTCACGATCCGGCTCGGCCGGCTCCGCAGAAAGGGTCTTGGTCAGGACGTCGCTCATCACAGGACCATAACAGAGCCGATTCGAAAATTGAATATGCCGACGTCATTAATGTGCCATTGACAACTATATGCTGTTAGCACATAAAAGCACATCAACCCGGAACGATGCCTCCCATGGACATGCAACTCGCGCCTGCGCCGCTCGTGACGGATCCTCGTCGCCGGCTTATCCTCTTCCTTTTTCTGATGACCGCCATGTTCATGGCGACGCTTGATAATCAGATCGTCTCCACGGCTCTGCCGACGATCGTCGGTGAATTCGGCCATCTCGAGCGCTTCGGCTGGATCGGCTCGGCCTATCTCCTGTCGCTGAGCGCCGTCATGCCGCTCTACGGCAAGCTCGGCGACTTGTTCGGCCGAAAATACGTGATGATGACGGCGATCATGATCTTCACCGTCGGCTCGGCGGTCTGCGGCCTTGCGGTCTCGATGAATACGCTGATCGCCGCCCGCGTGCTGCAGGGCCTTGGCGGCGGCGGCATCATGGTGTCGATCTTCGCCGTCAACGCCGATCTGTTCGAGCCGCGCGAGCGGGCTCGCTATCAGAGCTATTCCAGCCTTGTGCTGATGGCATCGGGCGCGATCGGCCCTGTGCTTGGCGGCACGATGAGCGATCTCTTCGGCTGGCGCTCGATCTTCCTCGTCAACGTGCCGATCGGCTTCATCGTGCTCACCGGCCTTGCCTTCATGCTGCCCTACCGCAAACCGCATCGCCGCCCCAAGATCGATTATGCCGGCGCGCTCCTGCTTGCCATGACGACGACAAGCATCGTGCTTGCCACCGACAGCAGCGAACTGTTCGGCGCATTGATCTCGCCGCAGAGCATCGGCATCGTTGCCTTCGGTGTGATCTGCGCCGTCACCTGGGTATTCACAGAGCGCCGCGCGCCGGAGCCGATCGTTCCCCTGCAGCTGTTTCGCAATTCGACCTTCAGCCTGCTCCTGGTGATCTCGATCATGGGCGGCGCCATCGCCATCGGCATGGTCAATTATCTCGCCCTCTTCCTGCAGACCACGACCGGCCTTTCGCCGTCGGCCGCCGGCCTGCTCTTCATCCTCCTGACCGGCGGCCTCGTCTGCGGATCGCTTACAGCAGGTCGGATCATCTCGAAGACGGGGCGCTACAAGCCCTTCGCCATCGCAAGCCTCACCTGCAGCGCCACTGCCTTTGCGTTGATGTCGCAGATCCACGCCGGAACGCCGATCGTCTTCATCGGCGCGATCATGATGCTGCACGGCATCGGCATCGGCCTTGCCCAGCAGGTTCCCGTCATCGGCGTACAGAATGCAGCACCGGCCCGCGACGTCGGCGCCGCCACCGGCTCGGTGACGCTGTCGCGCATGGGCGGCGCCTCGATCGCTATTTCGATCTACGGCGCCATCATCGCCTCCGAGCTCGGCAAGGTCGGCGTCTCCATTCCCGGCGTCGCCGATATCGAGCAGTTGACGCCGAAAATGATGGCCGCCCTTCCCGAATCGAGCCGCCAGGCCGTTGCCGATACCTATGCCGCCGCCTTCTCACCGCTCTTCATGACTTCCTGCGCCATTGCGCTGATCGGCCTTGCGGCCGCCATCATGCTGAAGCCGGTGCAACTGCCCCGCGCCGGCGAAACGACGAGGCCGCAACCGGCGACAGCGGAAGCTGCCGAATAGTCGAATCGCCCCGCGGAAATGCCTTACCAAGAGGCGTCTCCTCACCAAGAACATATTTCTGGTTGCAATTTTCACGCAAGGCCGTCGCTGTCGGGCTGGTTATTTCAATCGGCCCGTTCTTTTTCCGCGCTGCCGACGAATCTCCGCTTTGTGACGGAACTTTCGCCATAATTTCATCCGAGCGAAGGGAGGCCTTAATGCCTGAGGCTTGCCAAAATGCAACGGCGCCACATTTAAGCAGAGTCTCGCTATGCAACCGATGCGTAAATCAGCTACAGCAAAGACTTGTATCGGCCGATTGTGCAGCGCGAGATCAGGGGTGCGCACCTGTTGAATTCCCTTTGCCATGGTCGGTCCGAATCTCAGGCAAACCGGCAAAACAGCGACATGATGCGGAGAAACAGACTGGATAGCTTGACGACGTGGAAATCGCCCGCGCTTTCCAGTGATGCCATCTCCGCGCCGCGGCGCTTCGCGCGTCGCCTGATGCTGCTTTCGGCCGTCGCAATGGCGCTGAATGGCTGCCAAACGCTGATCGACCAATCCTATCAGCCGAGTGTTTCGCCTTCTTCCAATCCACAGATCGTCGACGAGGTGCAGAAGAACGACCCGCGCGCGGCGATGGGCGCCCGCGAGCATCCGCGCATCGTGGCAAGCTACGGCGGCGAATACAAGGACGCCAAAACCGAGCGCCTCGTCGCCCGCATCGCCGGCGCGCTGACGGCGGTGTCGGAAAATCCGAGCCAGTCCTACCGCATCACCATCCTGAATTCGCCGGCGATCAACGCCTTTGCGCTGCCGGGCGGTTATCTCTACGTCACCCGCGGCCTGCTTGCCCTTGCCAACGACGCTTCGGAAGTTGCCGCCGTGCTGTCGCACGAAATGGGCCATGTGACGGCAAACCACGGCATTGAGCGGCAGAAGCGCGAAGAGGCTGAGGTCATCGCCAGCCGCGTCGTCGCCGAAGTCCTTTCCAGCGACATCGCCGGCAAGCAGGCGCTTGCCCGCGGCAAGCTGCGGCTCGCCGCCTTCTCCCGCCAGCAGGAGCTGCAGGCCGATGTCATCGGTGTGCGCATGCTCGGCGAAGCCGGCTACGACCCCTATGCCGCTGCCCGTTTCCTCGATTCCATGGCCGCTTACAGCCGCTTCATGTCCGTTGATCCCGAAGCCGACCAGAGCCTCGACTTCCTGTCGAGCCATCCGAATTCGGCGCAGCGCATAGAGCTTGCCCGCACCCACGCCCGCGCCTTCGGCCAGGAAGGCTCTGTCGGCGACAAGGGCCGCGATTATTATCTCGACGGCATAGACGGACTGCTGTACGGCGACAGCCCGGAAGAAGGCTATGTGCGCGGCCAGACCTTCCTGCATGGCGGTCTCGGCATCCGCTTCGACGTGCCGCCGGATTTCCATATCGACAACAAGGTCGAGGCGGTGATGGCCACCGGCCCGAACGACATCGCCGTCCGTTTCGACGGCGTCGCCGACAATCAGAACCAGAGCCTCACCAATTATATCTCCAGCGGCTGGGTAACCGGCCTCGACCCGTCGACCATCCAGCCGATCACCATCAACGGCATGGAAGCAGCCACCGCGCGCGCAAGCGCCGACCGCTGGGATTTCGATGTCACCGTGATCCGCAACAATTCGCAGATCTTCCGTTTCCTGACGGCCGTACCGAAAGGCAGCGACGCCCTTGAACCAACGGCCAACGTGCTACGCGCCAGTTTCCGGCGCATGACGCCGGCAGAGGCGGCCTCGCTGAAGCCGCTGCGCATCCGCGTCGTCACCGTCCGGCCGGGTGAGAACATCTCGACGCTCGCCGCCCGCATGATGGGCACCGACCGCAAGCTCGATCTCTTCAAGCTCATCAACGCCCTGCCCACGGGTGCAGCCGTTTCAACAGGCGATCGCGTCAAGATCATCGCCGAATAAAAAGAGGCCCGGCTTGCGCCGGGCCAGTCTGTGCTGCTGGAGCGGACAAGCATGTCGCGCAAAAGTGGGCAGCGGTTTTGCGATAACGACATGCGTAAAACAAACACCTAAAGCGCGACCGGCAAGTCTGAAAGATCGCGACGCGCTTTAGGTTCAGGCGTAGGCCGCCATATGCGGATCGGCGCTGACGAGGGCGCTGCGGAGTTTTTCCATCGCCCGGCTTTCGATCTGACGCACACGTTCCTTGGAAATGCCGAGATCGGCACCGAGTTCTTCGAGCGTGGCACCGTCTTCCGCCAGACGCCGGGCGCTGATGATCTTCATCTCGCGTTCGTTGAGATGTTTCAGCGCCGAAGCGAGCCAGACGCGGCGACGCTCGCCGTCGATCATGTTTGAAACCTGCTCGTCCGGCAGGGGATCGTCGCTGACGAGGAAGTCCATCTTCTCCGCGCTCTCGGCATCGCCGGAGACCGAAGGCGCCTGCAGCGAAGCGTCGTTACCGGAAAGCCTGGCATCCATCGTCTGCACATCGGCGAGGCTGACGCCGAGGGCCGCGGCGATTTCCTGGTGAATGGATTGCAGCGTCAGCTGTGTGTCACCCTTGGCGAGCTTGGCGCGCAGACGACGCAGATTGAAGAACAGCGCCTTTTGCGCTGAACTCGTGCCACCACGCACGATCGACCAGTTGCGCAGGATATAATCCTGGATCGAAGCCCGGATCCACCAGCTTGCATAGGTCGAAAAGCGCACGTCGCGTTCCGGCTCGAAGCGTGCGGCGGCCTCCAGCAGGCCGACATAGCCCTCCTGCACGAGATCGCTCATCGGCAGGCCGAAATTGCGGAACTTGCCGGCCATGGATATGACGAGGCGCATATGGGCCATGGCGATCTGGTTGCGCGCGCCGCGGTCGTCGTGATCCTTCCAGCGGGTRGCAAGATCATGCTCTTCCTGACGGGCAAGATAGGGGGCGGCCATCGCGATTTTGATCATGCGCCGATCTGCAGACATGTTCTTCATTTCGATCTCCCAAAGCAGGCCTCTCGCCCTGAAATGAACAATAAAACTCATGTCCCGGAACATCGCTGTCCGGATTGAATGGGTTCTGAATGCATAAAAGCCTCGCCCCTGGACTTTTCAGGGGGAGGCCCTATTTCTCATCATGTGCCGGTAAGACGGCTGGGCTGGACCTGTTTCTTCACTTTGCCGGATGGGCAATATAGAAAAGGCATGATCCGCTCCTCATCGAACATTGACGGAATAGCAGTTCGCTCGTTGAGGCTACTGCCTGACGAGCAGTCCGCAATTACGTGTGATAAACGCGGCAGTCGGGAAAAAGTTCCAATAAAAAAACCCGGCACGAAGGCCGGGTTTTTTGACAAAAAACAGGGTCGCTTTATGCGGCTTCGTCCTGCGAATCGTCTTCTTCAATCGCCTTGCCGCGCTTCGGACCCTTGTTGAGATTGGTCTCGACGAGACGGACGGCTTCGGTTTCCGACATCTTGTTGACAGCGGCGATTTCGCGCGCCATGCGGTCGAGCGCAGCCTCATAGAGCTGGCGCTCGGAATAGGACTGTTCGGGCTGGTTCTCGGCACGATAGAGATCGCGCACAACTTCAGCGATGGAAATCAGGTCGCCGGAATTGATCTTGGCATCATATTCCTGGGCGCGGCGGGACCACATGGTGCGCTTGACGCGCGCCTTGCCCTGCACGACCTTCAATGCACGCTCGACGAAATCCGTTTCCGAAAGCTTGCGCATACCGATGCTCATGGCCTTCGCAACCGGAACCTTCAGACGCATCTTGTCCTTCTCGAAATCGATAACGAAAAGTTCGAGCTTCATGCCGGCAACTTCTTGCTCTTCGATAGCGGTGATGGTACCGACGCCATGAGCGGGGTAGACGATCGATTCACCGGTCTTGAAGCCGTGACGTGCTGTAGAAGGCTTTTTCTGCTGAGTCGTCATTCTATTCAAAAACTCCCTGTTACGCTTCCGGCGGCGGCCGGAGCCGGGTCAGTCAGGCCCGGGTGAGACGGTAGTATCCGTCGGGTGACTTCACTCTGGTCCCATCGGGCAAAAGCAAAGACTTCTTGCGCGCGATCTTGGGACCCGGCGCTCAAAGCGTTGATATGTCACGGAAACCGCGTACGGATTGGTTTTGCTTTCGTGATGGTTTTGGGCATGCGTCATGCCACAAATGGAACAGTAACCGAAACCTATCATAAAAATATGAGGAAATCAATAATTTGCTTCGCTTGAGTCATGCGGGCAACACATGTCACMCATATGCCTCACGCAGCTTTTAAAACGTTTCGGCCCGCGGTCGCCCGAATCCGGCGACCGAATGTGGACACTGTTTCAATCGCCGGAACCAGGCTTCTCGGAAAAATATTTCTCGAATTTTCCGGACTCGCCATCCATTTCCTTGGCCTCAGGCAACGGCTCCTTCTTGACCGTAATATTCGGCCAGATCGTCGCATATTCGGTGTTGATCTTCAGCCATTTGTCGAGGCCCGGCTCGGTATCGGGCTTGATCGCCTCGGCGGGACATTCCGGTTCGCAGACGCCGCAATCGATGCATTCGTCGGGATGGATGACGAGGAAATTCTCGCCCTCATAGAAGCAGTCGACAGGGCAGACTTCCACGCAATCGGTGTATTTGCACTTGATGCAATTGTCGGTCACGACATAGGTCATGAAGAACTCCAGGATTTCCATGCGGATGGGGCCGGGCAACCTGGAACGTCGCGCCTATCCCCGTGCCGGAGGAAAAGCGTGAGCAGGCTTGGGAGGCAAGCACGCTTCCGGCAGGTTGTCAGTGACGTATCGGCTTTATCGCCGGATTTCAAGGATAAACGATCTGCAAAAGCCGCCGCCGCAGACAGAGTTTTCTAATCCTCGTCCGACATYAGCCTGTCGATTGCACGTCTTTCCTTTTTGGTCGGACGGCCGGTGCCGGTCGCCCGGATTGCCTGCTCGTAGGGCGTGAGACGTTTTGCCTCATCGGGCGGCGGGGATTGGTCGTCGTAAAGCAGGCGCGCCTGCTCGTAAGGCCCCCGCCGCTCGCCGGCAAGGCGCACGACGAGAACGACATCGCGCCGCTCCAGCGTCAGCTCGATACGGTCACCTGGCTTGACCATCTGGCTCGGCTGGCTGCAGCGCTCGCCGTTGATGCGCACATGGCCTGATTGGATATGGCTCTGCGCCACCGAGCGTGACTTCGCCATGCGCGCGAAGAACAGCCACTTGTCGATGCGCTGGCGCGAACCGCTTGTCGGCTGTGTCTCCCCGCTCATGACTACTTCTTCATCTGCTCCTTGAGGGCCGCGAGCTTGGCGAAAGGCGAATCCGGATCGATCGGCTTCTCCTTGCGCGGCGGCTTGGCCTCAAAGCGGAGCGGCTGCGAGCCGCCGCGATTGTTGTTGCGGTCGTTACGATCGTTGCGGTCACCGCGATCCTTGCGATCGCCACGGTCCTGCCGGTCGCCGCGCGGCTGGTCGCCCCGTGGTTGGTTGTTGTTGCGGTCGCCCCTTGCCTGCTGCGGCCGGCCGCCATCGCGACCGCCGCCTTCCTTGCCGCGGTTCTGGCGATTGTTGTCACGGCCGTCGCCGCCGCGATTGGCCTCGCCGCCTTCACCGCCGCCGGGCCGGCGATTGCGGTCGCCGCGTTCCTGGTTCTGACCGCGCTCCTGGCCCTGGCCGCCACGGCGATCGCCATGCCCGCCGCGCGCCTGGCGCTGATTGTCGTTGCGGCCGCCGAGACGCCACAGAAGAACCGGCTTCGGTTCCACCGGCTCGCCGGCTTCCCCAGCAGCAGGTACTGCTTCCCCAGCAGCAGGTGCTGCTTCCTCAGGAACGGACACCGCTTCCCCAGACGCTTCCACCGGAGCCGATGTCTCGATCGCTTCGACCGGAGCGGGGGTCTGGACCGCTTCGGCTACGGGCGCGTCAGCAACCGCCGGAGCCGTCTCGGCAGCAGTCTCTTCCGCCGCTCCGTCGGCATCGTCGTGATCAGCCTTTTCGGCTGTCTCTTCCGCAGGCGTTTCCGCAGTGGCAGCAGGCACTGAGGCCGCATCCTGCGTCGCAAGATGTACTGATGCCTCCTCCGCCTTCACGGCATCGGCGCGATAGCCGAGACCCTTGAGGATTTCTTCCATGTCCTCGAGCGTCGCACCGAGGATCGACAGCATCGCCGTCGTCGTCGTGAAGCGGCGGCCGTCATAGGCGCCCTCCGGACGGTTGTTTTGACCAGGCTTCCATTGCAGCAGCGGCCGGATGATATCGGCAAGCCTTTCCAGAATGTCGATGCGCACGGCACGCTTGCCGAGGAAACGGAAGCCGGCGAGCTTGTAGAACATCCGCTCGAAGCTCGGATCGGTGACGACGGAGGTGCGGCCGGCGGCAAGCACCGGAATGAGATCGCCATAACCCGGCTTGTCGAGACCGTCGTTCTTCAGCGCCCAGARCAGCGTGATGAGCTCGGCCGGGGCCGGCTTCAGAAGCGCCGGAACGAAGATATGATAGGCACCGAAACGCACGCCGTAACGGCGCATGGAGGCACGGGCCTCCTGGTCCAGCGACTTCACCTCCTCGGTCACGTCGCGACGGAAGAGCACCCCGAGATTCTCGACGAGCTGGAAGGCAAGCCCCTTGGCGAGACCCTGCAGGTCCTCGGCGCGCGACAGATCATCGAGCGGCTTCAGCACCGTGCTGATATGATGATTGACGAAGCGCTCGATGCGGGCGGCGACGTGATCACGGGCATTGCCCGTCAGTTGTTCGTCGGCCAACAGGATCACGCGCGGACGCATGATGTGATCGCTGCCCGAAAGCCGCGCCACCGGGTCGCCCAGCCAACGGATCAAACCGTCCGAACCGATCACCAGATCGCTGTTGCCGGCGGCATGCATCCGGGCCGCGCGGGCTTCGAACTCGAGCCCGAGCGCCTTCTGYGACGCAGCCTGAACCGCCTTGGCATCCGGTCCGTCCGTTCCCGCCACCGGCGTGAAACGGAATCCGCTCAACTGCCCTACATGATGTCCTTCAACGAAGACATCGCCATTCACACTGATTTCAGCTTCCAGCATCGCATTCTCTCTCAGGCGCTTCATGAGCACAGATGTCCTGCGATCAACAAAGCGTTTCGTCAACCTTTCATGTAACGCGTCGGACAATCGATCTTCGATTTCCCGCGTCTTTTCCTGCCAGTGTGTCGGATCGGCAAGCCAACCGGGCCGATTCGAAACGTAGGTCCAGGTCCTTATCTGCGCGATTCGCGCCGAAAGCGTGTCAATTTCCCCATCTGTTCGATCGGAGCGATGAACCTGCTCCGCCAGAAACTGCTCGTTCACCGTGCCATAGCGGACGAGATCGGAAAAGAGGGTCGCGATAAGATCGGCATGTTGTGCTGGGGTGATACGCCGATAGTCGGGAAGCGCGCAAGCCTCCCAGAGTTTTTCGACGCGCGCCGGCCTGTCGGCGAGATCGATGACCTCGGGATAGCGCGAAAGCTGTTCCAGCGCCTGCTGGTCGACCGCAGGCAGCGCCCGCGTCAGCCCCGGTACGCGCGGTCCCACCTCAAGGCTGGCGCGCAGCGATGCGATTGAGGAGAAGTCCATCTCCGTCGTCCGCCACTGCAAAACCTTGACGTTGTCGAACTCGTGCCCCTCGATGCGCTGCACCAGCTCATCGTCGAAGGGCGAGACCTGTCCGGTGACGCCGAAGGTCCCGTCCCGCACGTGTCGCCCGGCGCGCCCGGCGACCTGGCCGAGTTCGCCAGGATTGAGATTGCGGAATTGGTAACCGTCGAATTTCCGGTCCTGGGCGAAGGCAACGTGATCGACATCGAGGTTGAGGCCCATGCCGATCGCATCGGTCGCCACCAGATATTCGACGTCGCCTGCCTGATAGAGCGCCACCTGCGCATTGCGGGTGCGCGGGCTGAGCGCGCCAAGCACGACCGCGGCGCCGCCGCGCTGCCGGCGGATGAGCTCGGCGATGGCATAGACCTCGTCGGCGGAGAAGGCGACGATGGCCGAACGCTGCGGCAGCCGGGTGATCTTCTTCTGCCCGGCGTAGAAAAGATGCGAAAGCCGCGGCCGCTCGACGATATTGATGCCGGGCAGCAGCTGCAGCAGAATCGGCCGCATCGTCGCCGCACCGAGCAGCAGCGTTTCCTCTCGGCCGCGAAGATGCAGGATGCGGTCGGTGAAGATATGGCCGCGCTCGAGATCGCCGGCGAGCTGCACCTCGTCGATCGCGACGAAGGCGGCCTTGGTCTCGCGCGGCATCGCTTCGACGGTGCAGACGGAAAAACGCGCATTGGGCGGCGAAATCTTTTCCTCGCCGGTGACCAGCGCCACATTCTGCACGCCGACCTTCTCCACCACCCGCGTATAGACCTCGCGCGCTAGCAGCCGGAGCGGCAGGCCGATCACGCCCGTCCCGTGCGCAACCATGCGC